>NZ_BAAIHC010000010.1:0-155133 GCF_054652575.1 Silvimonas sp. JCM 19000
AATCACCGCAGCACTTTAAAGCCGTGTGTGCCGTCGATGCCGAGCTGTGCCACCAGCCCGTACTCCCAATCCAGATACGCCTGCATCGCCGCCGCCGCGTTGTCGGTGCCTTCATACGGCCGGCGGTACACGTCTTCCGGCGCGCTGGCGTAGCGCGCGTTATCGCTTTCCAGCGGCAGTTTTGCGTCTAGCCACGCCTGATTGCCGCCATCCAGCACGCTCACGCGTGCGCCGTGCAGCGTGGGATATTCCGCTGCGGCATACGCGGCCAGCACGCCATCGGTGGACGTCAGCACGTAATGCTCGGCTGCGGGCAGATCGGCGTGCTCCAGACCCGTGCGCAAGGCAAACCACGCGCCCGCGATATGGCCCTTGCGATAACGCGGGCTCGGTGACAAATCCACCAGCACCACGCGGCCGTTCTGCAATTGCGGCTGCACCTGGCGCGGCGTAATGCGCGCCACATTCCCCACGGCGGGCCGCAGCGGCACGCGCGCGCCGGTTTCGCTAAACGCCTTGGGCGCAACGCCATCCAGCACCCACACAGTCCAGTTCATTTGCGCCAGCCAGTGCGCCGCCATATTGGCCCGCACACCGTCATCATCCACCAGCACGATGCGCGCACCGCGTACCGGCGCAACGTGGTCGGTTTCCTGCACCAACTGCCCGCCGGGCGCGTTGATAAAGCCGGGCAAATGCCCCGCCACATATTCGGCCGGATCGCGCACATCAAATAAATAAGTGGTGCGATGCGTATCGGCTTGCAGCTGGCGCAATCCGGCCAGATCCAGCCGTTGCACGCCGCTGCGGTCCGCCAGATCACGCGCTTGTGGCGCGGCCCAGGCGCGTGCCTCCAGCGAATAGTCGCCTGCCCGCCGCGTCTGGCCATGCTCCAGCTTCTGCCCGGCCAGCGTCCAGCCTATGGTGCCGTTGCGCAAGGCGGTGACGGGATTGGGCAAGCCCGCGTTTACCAGCGATTGCGTGCCGATAATGCTGCGCGTACGGCCAGCGCAATTAACGATCACGTGCGTGGCCGGGTCCGGTGCCAGATCGCGTATCCGCAACACCAGCTCACCACCGGGCAGGCTGCGCGAGCCGGGGATATTCATGGTGTTGTATTCATCAAAGCGGCGCGCATCCAGCACCACCACATCGGCTTTGGCATCCAGCAGCGCCTGCACTTCCTCGGCGCTCAGCGACGGCGTGTGCCGCTGCGCCTCGACCAGTTCGCCAAAGGCTTTGCTGGGTGCGTTGACGTCCTGGAAAATCTCGCCACCGCCGTCGCGCCAACCCGCCAGCCCATCAGCCAGCAGGCTGATCTGGCTGTAGCCAAGTTGGCGCAAACGCAGCGCGGCGTGCGCGGCCAGGCCTTCGCCGTTATCGTAAATAACCAGCTGGGTGCTCAAGCGCGGGATGCGTTCATAGGCTTCCAGTTCGATACGGCCGAGCGGCAAATTGGCCGCGAACAGCGGATGCGCCAGCGCAAACGGCGCTTCTTCGCGCACGTCGAGCAAGGCGATTTCCTGGCCCGCACTCAAGGCCACGCGCACGGCGGCGCCGGTGGTCACGGCAAAGGTCGGGGCAGCTGCAGCCAGAGGGGCGTTCATGGGACGGCTCCGTGTTAATGGCCCAGCGGGCCAGCCCAGATATTGGGCAAATGCGTGTTGGAATAACCCGAAATAAACGGCTTGACCGCGCCGTTGGGCTCGAAAATGTGGCGCGCCACCGCGCCGATATTGCCGCCATACACATGGATGCTGATCGAGACCTGGTCGGCATAGGCATTGCTTACCTGATGTACATCACCAAGGCGCGGCGACACGGTTTCCACCTGGCCTGGCGCCAGCCGATGCGGCACGCCATGCGCCTGCCAACTGCCATCGGCCGCAGGCGCAAAGGCCTGGCTGGTCTCCGCGCCGCGCAGCACGCCGATCGCGCCCCACACGGTGTGGTCATGAATCGGTGTGCGTTGGCCCGGCCCCCAGACAAAGCTCACCACCGAGAAGCGCTCCGCCCCGTCCACGTATAAGGCGTACTGACGATAGCGTTGCGGGTCTGGCTGCGCGTATTCGGGCGGCAGCCAGTCATCGTGGCGCACCAGCGCCGCCAGCGCCGTCGCCACCTGGTCCAGCAAGGGCGCTTCGTCCTGCGTGTGCGCCACAGCGGCGCTGATCTGATGCACAAACTGGCGCAAACGTTGGTTGGCGTTAATCGGTTCTGTGGCGACGGTCATGGCGGCTCCTTGCCTCAAAAGTTGTATTGCTCGCTCAGCAAATACGTGCGCGGTGCGTTGTAATTGGCGTAATTGGCCGTGGTGCCGGGCGTATATGACGCCGACTGGATATAGGCATCGTTCAGCAGATTGCTGATCGAGAAGGTGGTCACCCAATGTCCGTCGGCCGAGGTATAGCTGGTATTGGCATTGATGAATTTTTGCGTCGGGATCTTGAACGGATCGGTATTCATCGGATTGGCATACGAGCTGGTCTGGAACTGGATATCCGCATTCACTTTCCAGGCCCCGGCCAGGCTGGCAATCGGCAACACATAGCCGATGGCGGCGCTGGCATTCCATTGCGGCGAATAAGTCAGATATTTGCCTGCCGCATTGGTCCCTGCCCCACCCGCATTGACGAAATCGTCATAGACCGCATGCAGATAAGCCACATTGGCGGACAGCGACAAACCGCTAAGCGGCCGCGCGCTGGTTTCCAGTTCCACGCCCCAGGTATGCGCCCCGGCGGCATTAAAGCGTTGCGATACGCCGGTCGAGGGGTCCAGCGCCGTCGCTTGCAAATCCGAGTAATCGTTGTAGAACACATCGGCATTCACGCGCAGTTTGCGGTTATACCAATCGCTCTTGATCCCGGCTTCATAAGTGGTCACCGTTTCTGGCGAAAACGGCGTAGTGGCCGCCAATGCGCTGGGGGCGCGATTGTCGTAACCACCGGCTTTGAAACCGCGTGCGATATAGGCGTACTGGTTCAGCGTGGGCGTCCATTGGTAGTCCACGCCAATCTTGGGGGTAAAGCTGGACCAGCGATGATTGTCGCTGGTCTGGAAATCTGTGCCGGTGACTTGCTGCTGCGCATTCAAAAACAGATGGCTGTAATCGAAGTCTTTTTTCTCTTCGGTAAAACGCAAACCCAGCGTGCCGCGCCATTGCTCGGTGAACTTGTAATCGCCCTGGCCATATAGCGCCACACTGTCGGTCACCGTGGTGCTGTATTCGCCGTAGCGGCTGACCTTGTTGCTGGCCACGCTATAGGTATTGTTGTTGCGATCGGCGAGAAAATTCTCGTGATAAAAGAACAGGCCGGTGCTGAAATCAAAGCGGTCGTAATTGCCGTTAAGCTGGAATTCCTGAGTAAAGTAATGCTGCTTGTAGTGAATCAGGTTTTGTTGGATCACGGCGGCCTGGCCCGAATTGTCGTAATCCACCGGCTGGTTAAAGGCCGAATACGCCGTCACCGATTTGAACTGCAAATGATCGTTAATCTGATCAATCGCGCGCAGCACGGCCGAGCCTTGGTTCAGGCCGTTTTCCGGGCTCAGCGATGACAAAGTCAGATACGGGTTATACGTGCCCGGGCCCTGATTGCGCGGCGTATAGCTGGTGGTATCGCTGCGGTCGACCAGCGCATTAATGGTTAATTGCACATCCCATTGCTCATCCGGTTTGGCGCGCAATTTGCCGCGAAACGCGGTGATATCGACATTGTTTACATCCTGGCCACGCGTGGGGTCCCAACTGGTGCCGTCGCGCGTTAGCCGGATAATCGACGCGCTGCCAAACAACACGTCATCCTTGATCGGGCCGCTGACCAGCGCGCGCAGATTGGCCGCGTTGTAATTGCCGCCGCTCAACTGCACATATCCGCGCGTGGTTTCGTCGGGGTCGGCGGTGATTACGCGCACTGCGCCCGCTGAGGAATTGCGGCCATATAAGGTGCCTTGCGGACCGCGCAATACCTCAACCTGTTGCACGTCGTTAAAGTCGAGCATCGAAGAAATGGCGCGCGGGATATACAAATCATCGGCATACACCGCCACCGCCGATTCCTGGATCGGATCGGATTCGCCGATGCCGCGCAGCGAATAGGTTTGCGTGCTGTAGCTGATCGACGCGCGCGGCATATTCAGATTGGGCACGCGGCCGGCCAGATCGCGCACCGAATCAATGCCCTGATCTTCCAGTTGCTGTTCGCTGAATGCGCTAATGGCAATCGGCGTTTTTTGCAGGCTTTCTTCTTTGTGCTGCGCGGTCACGGTCACATCAGGAATGGTATCGGCGTTATCTGCAGCAAAGGCCGTGCTGGCCAATGCCGCCAGCACGGCGATATAAACTGCGGCCGGTTTGGGCGCAAACGCCCCCGACGCTCGCCCGGACAGGCGTTCGGAATTGATCATCTTATGAGTCCCTGAAAGTCTGGTTTTATGGCGCCGGGCTTAAGCCAGTACGCTGTTTAATTGTTTGTCCCATAACGGCGCCACATTCACGCGTTTGGGAATCACGCCGTTATCGGCAAATAAATCGGCCACGGCTTGTTGCGATTTGATGGCGGCATCGTCGATTTTGACCAGACGCGGATCGGTACTGCGCTGGTGGAATTCATCCAGAAAAATCGAACCAGGCACGCCGGTAATCTGGCTGGCGCGCGCGGCCCACAAATCGGGATGCGCGGTTTGCCATTGATAAACCTGTTGCTCGCGTTGCAGATGAATGCCGATGGCTTCGCGCCGCAATGGGTCGGCCAGCGCGTCTTTGTGCGCGGCCATCAAATAATTGCCGGACAAATAACCATTGGCGGTTTTTAAAACCCGCGCGCCTTTGGCCTGGGCAAATTGCACCACCAGGCCATACACCACCCACGCATCCAGTTGCCCACTCTGGAATGCCGCCAGGCCATCCTGCGGCGATAACGACACCGGCGTCACATCGCTAAAGCTGAGGCCTTTTTCGCGCAATAAACGCAGCAAAAAGTAATGCGAGGTGGTCGAGCGCACATAGCCAATGCGCTTGCCTTTCAGTTCGCCCACGTCTTTGATCGCCGAGCCTTTCGGCACCAGCATCACCTGGTTATTGACGTCGCCTTTCAGTACCGCCACCAACCGCAACGGCGTATTGGCTTGCACGGCAAAAATCGGCGGAATCTCGCTCATGCCGCCCACATCAATCGAGCCGGCGCTGATGGCCTCAACAATCAGATTGCCGCCCGAGAATTCGGCGTATTCGGCGCGATAAGGTGGATTAGCCAGCCCGGCATCTTTCAGAAAATATGAGTTGTCGCCTTTGAAGCGCGCAATCCTTAAATCGATATTGCTTAGCCCGGCCGACGCCGCGTAGCTGGCCAGCGGCCAGGTGCCCAAAGCCAGTGCTGCGCCACTCAACAAGCCCAAAGTCTGACGGCGGCCCGCATTGAAGTTTTTATGGTTCATGGCGTCACTCACTGCGCGCTGTCGGATTTGGGCGCTTCAGACACCAGCGCCACTTTGTTAAACCCGGCGTCGCTGATCTGGCCCATGGTTTCCACCACCTTGCCGTAGGCAATACTGCGGTCGCCTTTGACATGGATATGGCGCTCATGGTCGCCACCCGATGCGGCTTTCAGCGCCACCAGCAAACCGCTGGCGCCCACCGGCGTTTTGTCGATATAAACCTTGCCCGCGGCGTCGAGGCTGACCACCAACGGCGGCTTGGGGTCGGTCAGCGGCTTGGCGTTGGCCTTGGGCAGATCGACATTGATGCCGGTGGCCATTAACGGCGCGGCCACCATAAACACGATCAACAGCACCAGCATCACGTCCACCAGCGGCGTGACATTGATTTCGCTGACCGCACTCGGCACCAGCGGATTGGTATTGCCTGCCAGTTTTGCGCCCATGGTTATGCGGCCTCAGCGGCAAGCTGGCCGATTTCGCTGCGGCGTGCCTGGTCTTGCTGCACGCGCACCGACGGCGCTTCGTTGGCGGACAAGCGCCGCGACAATTCCACTTCGGTCAGCCCGATCAGCGTGCCGAGGCGGTTGGCATAGTTGCCCAGATCGCCCGCAGCACGGTTGTAGGCCACCACGGCCGGGATCGCAGCCACCAGACCCAGCGCGGTGGCAAACAGCGCTTCGGCGATGCCGGGCGCCACCACCGCCAGGCTGGTGTTGTTGGTAGCGGCAATGCCCTGGAAGGCGTTGATAATGCCCCACACCGTGCCAAACAAACCCACAAACGGCGCCACCGAACCAATGGTGGCCAGCACTTGCAGCCCCTTTTGCAGGCGTTCGATTTCCACGCCCAAGGCAATCTGGCCGACGCGGTTCAGGCGTTCTTTCAGGCTGTCTTTGTCGTGGCTATTGCCGGTCAGGCCGCGGCGATGGCTTTCGCGCCACTCGGCAGTGATTGCGCTGTGGATACGCGCAAACGGATCATCGGGATGCGTGGCCAGTTCGTTTTCCAGCGGCCGCAACGACGGCTCGCTGGCCGCCCCCGCCAACCATGCCCGCGCCTGCTTTTGCAGACGGCCAAACTTGAGCAGCTTGTCCAGAATTACGCCCCAGCTGGCGACGGATGCCACCGCCAGCAAAATCATGATTGCCTTGACCACACTATCGGCCTGCAAAAACAAAGCCAACGGCGACAAATGGGCGGCGACGGCAGCGCCTGCCAAAGGAATTTCGGTTGCCATAACAAGATCTCCAGGGATGGTTAACAACTTATTTCGTCAAATTTTTGTGTGCGCAAATAGGGTGGGTCGCGACCCACCACTCAATGCCAAAGAACAGAACCGCAACCTCGGCGTTTTTCGCTGCAGTGGGGGTTCACTCATGCGCCCAACTTGTACGCAATCGCGCCAGTCAACTTGTAACTACTCGCCCCCAGATCCGGCAGCTTGGGAAACGGCGCAGCAGCCTTCAGCGCCTCTTCCGCCGCTTTGTCCAGGCTCTCCACGCCACTGGGCTCCAGCTCATAACTGAGCAACTCACCGGCCGGGCTTAACACCAGGTGATACACCACCCGCCCTTCTTGCCCGCGCAATTGCGCGGCCTTCGGGTAATGCCCGGCCGCAATGCGGTTGATGCGCGCGAATACTTTGTTGACGTAATCGGTGGGGATGCCGTCGCTCGCGCTGGCCTTGGCCACCGGGGCCGGCGCGGGTGCGGGTGCAGCAACCGGCGCCGGGGCTGGCGGTGGCGGCGGTGTTTCGGCCACCGGCTCTGCATTCACCGGCGGCGCCACGGCCGGCGCGGGTGCCGGCGCCGGTGCGGGGCGCGGCGCAGCCACGGTTTTCGGCGCTGGCGCGGGCAACGGCGGCTGCAAGGGCTGCGGCTTGGGCGGCACAATTTCTTTCGGTTTAGGCGGTTCGGGTTGCGGTTTTTCGATCACCAGTTCTATCGGCTTATCGACGGGCGCAGCCGGTTCGATATGGTGAAACGTCCACGCCAGCGCCAACGCCGCCGCCACGCCGTGCAATGCAAACGACACGGCATAACCACTGCGGCCCCAGCGTTTAACGCGCGAGCCGGAGACCGGTGGCGTCAGCGAAGGCAAGGCGAAATTGAGCGCGAGCGTCATGGCGGTTACTCCAGAAAATCAGGCTGATCGCGCAATACGCGATCCCACAGCGGCTGGAAGCTGAACCAGCTACCCACCTCGCCGCCGACCTGGCCTGCCGTGTGCAAGGCCACTTCATGCGATAGCGGTTTGATCGTGCCCGCCGCTTCGGCAATCAACTGCGTACGCGCAGCATCATCCATCGCGATATAGCGCCACACGGCCGCTTCCACCGTTTCGCCCACCGTCAAAATGCCGTGGTTTTGCAGGATGGCGGCCTTCTTGTGGCCCAGCGCGGCGGCAATGCGTTTGCCTTCGCTGGTATCCAGCACCACGCCGGTGTAATCGTCGAACAGCACGTGGTTGTCGTAGAAGGCGCACGCATCCTGCGTGATCGGTTCCAGCAATTTGCCCAACGACGAAAACGCCTTGCCGTACAGCGAGTGCGCATGCGCAGCGGCCACCACATCAGGCCGCGCGATATGCAGCTGGCTATGGATGGCAAACGCGGCACGGTTCAACTGGCCCTCGCCTTGCACGATGTCGCCGTGGTGGTTAACCAGCAGCAAATCGGACACGCGGATATGGCCGAAATACACGCCGACCGGGTTAACCCAAAAATGGTCGGGCCATTCCGGATCACGCGCGGTGATATGGCCTGCGCCGCCCATGTCGTAGCCATACAGCGCAAACAGGCGGAACGACGCGGCCAGCCGTTGCTTGCGATGCAGGCGTTCGGCCTCAATGGTGGGTGCGGTCGGCACGCTCTTCAGCCGAAACGGATTGTTGTCTTTGGCAAAGCCGTAGACCGAGGGACGCGGACGTTCGAGGGTGGCGGTGCTCATGACGGTTTTCCTGGGTTGTTCGGTTAATAGCCGCGTTGCGGATCGACCACGTCGGTTAACGTGGCGCCGCTGCGCCAGGCCTGCAGATTCTGGATAAAGCGATCGGCCAGGTTGGCAAAAATCCCCGGCGAAATCGCGGACGTATGCGGTGACAAACGCACGCGCGGATGCGAGTAATACGGATGGTCGGCCGGCAGTGGTTCGGGCTCGGTGACGTCCAGCGAGGCCAGCGCGATCTTGCCCGCGGCCAATGCGCCCAACAGCGCGTCGTCGTCGATCAGACTGCCGCGCGCCACGTTCACCAGATGCAAACCGGGTTTGGCCTGCGCCAATACTTGAGCGTTGACGATATGGCGTGTGGCGGCGGTGGCCGGTGCCGCCAGCACCACGTGGTCAGCCTGGGCAAACAGCGCGCCAATATCGGCCACGCGTTGCACGCCGGGCACTTCGGGTTCGGCATCGGTGCGGCGCACGGTGATCACCTTGAAGCCCAGCGCCAAGGCCTTGCGTGCCAGCGCCTGGCCGATGGCGCCAAAGCCGAAGATGCCCAGCGTGCTGCCTTGCAACAGCGTTACCGGTTGCCATTTCCAGTCGCTGGCTTGATGGATCCACGCATCCGGCAAATGTTTGGCGGCGGCAAAAATCGTCGCCAGGGCAAACTCGGCAATCGGCTCGGCGGCCGTGCCCCGCGCCGAGGTCACCACCGGGCCGTCGAACAACCAGCCCGGATAAAAATCGATGCCGGCCGACGCCAGTTGCACCCAGCGCACGCCAAACGGCCAGCCCGGTGGCGGCGGCGCGCTCAGGTCGACACCGTGCGGGCCCAGCGGCCGCACAAACAGCACTTCGGCCTCGGTGGGCAGCGCATGGATCGCGCCGGGCGCAACTTCAATTACCTGCGCGCCGGGCACGCGTTCGCGCACCAGTTGGTTCAGCCGGTCGTCCAGCTGGCTGGCGATGACAATGGCGTCGCTCATGTCAGGCCGCCACGCGTTCGTGCGCGCGTTCGGCCACCAGACGCCGCACCAGCGGAATCAGATGACGGCCGTACAGCACCGCGTCTTCCAGCGGATCAAACCCGCGCACCAGAAAGGTGGTGACGCCCAGGTCGTAATACGCCAGTAGCGATTCGGCCACTTGTTCGGGCGTGCCGACCAGGCCGGTGGAATTGCCGCGTGCGCCGGTTAGCGCGGCGATCTCGGTCCACAGGCGTTGGTCCGCCACGCGGCCTTCGCCCGCCAGCGCCAGCAAGCGCTTGGAGCCTTCGTTTTGCGGTTGCTGCGGACGGCGCTTGAAGAAGTCGGACTTGTCCAGATTCTCGCGCGCGGCTTGCAGAATACGGTCCGCGCGATCCCATGCGGCTTCTTCGCTGTGCGCCAGCACCGGGCGGAACGACAGGCTGAAGCGGATGTGGTTTTCGCGGCCGTATTCAGCAGCGGCGGCTCGCACTTTGCGGATCACATCGCGCACGCTATCGACGGTTTCGCCCCACAGCATGTACACGTCGGCATGCTTGCCCGCCACACGGATGGCGGCGTCCGAAGCGCCAGAAAAATAGATCGGGATATCGCCCACCGGCTTGACCGGATTAAACAAGCCGCGCACCTGGTAGTACTTGCCGTCATGGTCAAACGGCGCGGTGGCGCTCCAGGTTTTTTTCAGCACATCGAGGTATTCGTCGGTGCGCGCGTAGCGTTCATCGTGACTGAGGTAATCGCCATCACGCGCTTGCTCGACGTCGTCGCCGCCGCTGATCACGTTAATCGAAAGGCGGCCGTCGCTGAGCTGGTCCAGCGTCGCGAAAGCGCGCGCCGCCACCGTGGGCGAAACAAAGCCGGGGCGATGCGCCAGCAGCGGGCTTAGCGTTTCGGTGTTGAAGGCGATTTGCGAGGCAATCTGGAAGCCATCGGGCGACTGGCTGTGATAGCCGATCAGCACGCGGTCAAAGCCGGCGTTTTCTTGCGCGGTGGCGCTGGCGGCCACGTATTGCACATCGCCCACCGGGCCTTGCGCCAACAGGCTTTCGCTGGCGTCCTGGGTTGAAACGAGTCCGATAAATTCGACGGTCATGTTGGATAGTCCTTGATCACAATTCATGTACGGCTGGGACAGCGAACCATAGGGTGGGTCAAGACCCACCGCACAAAGTGGTGTCCATCTCGGCGGCTTTGGGTGGTGGGTCTAGACCCACCCTATGCGGCGGTTAGCTCGGTGGCTTTGGCTTTGGTTTGTTCGAGTGCGGCGACTTTGGTGCGTACCAGCGGCAGCAGTTCGCGGCCGTATTGCAGCGCGTCTTGCAGCGGGTCAAAGCCGCGGATCAGGAAGGTGGTAATGCCCAGCTTGTAGTACTCGATCAAGCTATCGGCCACTTGCTCGGCCGTGCCGACCAGCGAGGTCGAATTGCCCGCCGCGCCGGTCAGCTTGGCGATCTCGGTCCACAAGCGTTGGTCCACCACCGCGCCCTGCTCGGCCGCCTGCAGCAAGCGCTGCGAACCGACGTTTTGCGGCGCGCCGCGTTGGGCAAACAGCGGGTTGTGCTGCACGCGTTCGCGCGCCGCATCCAGAATGCGATCGGCCTTGGCCCATGCCGCATCTTCGGTCTCGGCCAGAATCGGGCGCAGCGACAAGCTGAACTTGATCGCATCCGCCGCGCGGCCGTGGCGCACCGCGGCGGCGCGCACTTTGGCGATGGTTTCGGCTACTGCGGCCAGCGGCTCGCCCCACAGCGCATACACATCGGCGTGCTTGCCGGCGATATCGATGGCGATGTCGGATGAGCCACCAAAAAAGATCGGCAGATGCGGTTGCTGCACCGGCTTGATGGCCGAGACATTGCCTTTGATCTGATAGAACTCGCCGGCGTAATCAAACGGTTCGGCGCTGGTCCAGGTTTTGCGCGCAATGCTCAGATATTCGTCGGTGCGGCGATAGCGTTGGTCATGGTCGAGAAAGTCGCCATCGCGTTGCTGCTCGGCATCGCTGCCGCCAGTGATGATGTGCACCGCCACGCGACCGCCGCTGAACTGATCCAGCGTGGCCAGGTTGCGCGCGGCCAGGGTCGGCACGCTAAAACCGGGCCGATGCGCGATCAGCAGATTGAGCTTTTTGGTGTGCTGCGCGGCATAGGCGGCGATCTGGATGGCGTCGGGCATGGTGCTGCCATACGCCACCAGCGCGCGGTCAAAACCGGCGTATTCGTGCGCTTGCGCCACGGCGCGAATCCACGCCTTGTTGATCAGTGGGCCGGTGGGCGCCAGCGCTTCGCTGACTTCTTGATGCGAGATAAAACCGATGAACTGGACAGACATGGTCAGTGGCTCCGGGGTTGCGCGGCGGCGGCGGCGAATGCGGCCTTGCCGGCAGTGGTCAGAATCGCGTCGTTTTGCGGGGTATGGATGCGGCTGCACAGCACATCGCGCAGATGGCGTTCCAGCGGGTTGTGCCGGCTCAGCCCGGGATTGCCGGTGAGCTCGGCGATTTTTTGCACGGCGGCAATGGCGTTGCCGGTGACGGTGTATTTGATCAGGCCCTGGTCGGCCGGACGGGTGCGGCCCAGCGCGGCGGCATCGAGCACGGCGCGGTTGGCGAACAACAGTGCTTCCACTTCGCCCAGGCCTTCCTGAAAGCGCGGCAAGCTCGACAAGGGCGCGCCCAGATTGGCGGGCACGCGGCCGTGCGCCCATTGCACAAACCAGTCACGCGCGGCATGCGCCACACCGTCATACAAGGTGGACAACAGCACGCTGATCCAGCTGTAGAACGCGCCATCCGGTTTGCCGGGCTGGCTGGCCGGCGCGACTTCCACTGCGTGCTCCAGCGGCACCAGCACGTCATCAAACACCACGCGATGACTACCGCTGGCGCGCATGCCCAAGTGGTCCCAATCCTCGACCACCGTAATGCCCGGCGTATCGCGGTGCACCAGCCATGCGCCCACCAGCGGGTCGGCATCGTCCGAGCGCGCCCACACCGCCAGCCAGGTCAAACGCGGAATGCCGGTCGAATAAATCTTGGTGCCGCTGATGCGCCAACCTTCCGGCGTACGCCGCGCAATCGTGCCGGGCAAACCACCGCGCGCGGGGGTGCCCAGCTCGGGTTCGACGCGCAAGGCGTTGATCAAGGCACCGTCTTTGACGGCTTCCGCTGCGACGCGCTCACGCAAATGCGCGGGCCAGTTTTCGTTACGCGCAATCGATAACTGAAACAGGTATTGCATCACCAACACCAGCGCGGTGGACGGCTCGCCGCGCGCCACGGCGTGGATGACGGCGGCGGTCTGGCTCAGGCTGGCTTCGTAGCCGCCCAGCGCTTTGGGCACCGTCAGCGCCAGCAAACCGTGCTGTTGCAGATAATCAAAATTGGCATGCGGAAAGCTGCCGTCGCGATCATGCTGCGCGGCGGTTTGCGCCAGTTGCTGGGTAATCTGGCCCAGCAATTCATCCCACGCCGGGCTATCGAGTTCGACGCGAACCGCGCTGGCGTTGGTCACATTGGGGGTGATGGTGGTGGTCATGCGGCGACGCGCTCCGGCTGGGTCTGTGCGGTGAGGGGCTGGCTGGCCTCGGGGCCGCTGGCCACAAACGGCGCGGCTTCTTCCACGCCCAGCAATCCCAGCAGCTCGCGGCGTTTGCGTTGCAGCGCCGGGTCATCGGCGTGGCGCGGCCGGGCGGCGGTGTTGGGGATCTCGGCGGCGACTTTGCCATCGGCCAGCACCAGGATGCGGTCAGCCAGCAACAAGGCTTCGTCCACGTCATGCGTTACCAGCAGCACGGCCGGTTTGTGCTTTTGCCACAGCGCCAGTATCAGCTGATGCATGCGGATGCGAGTGAGCGCGTCGAGTGCGGCAAACGGTTCATCCAGCAACAGCAGTTGGGGCTCGCGCACCAGCGCACGGGCCAGCGCCACACGTTGCGCTTCGCCGCCGGACAAGGTGGCGGGCCATGCTTCGGCGCGTTCGCTCAGGCCCACTTCGGCCAGTGCGTCCAGCGCCAGTTGTTTGAGGTTGGGCTTGCGCACACCCAGCGCCACATTGCGCCAGGCGCGCTTCCACAACATCAGGCGCGGTTCCTGGAATACGGCAGCGCGCTGCGGCGCCATGGTCAGCGTGCCGCTGCTGACCTGATCTATGCCCACCAGCGAGCGCAGCAGCGTGGTCTTGCCGCAACCGGAGCGGCCCAGCAGCGCCACAAATTCGCCAGCCTTGATATCGAGATTGAGACCATCCAGCACCTTGCGCTGGCCAAACTGGCGCACCACATTGCGCGCGCTGACCGCGAGTTGCGGCTGCAGCGTGTCGGGCTGGTTGGCGGGGGTAATGCTGTTGGCCGGGACGATAAAATCGGGGGTCGTCGTCATGATTAGCTCCGCAGAAAGGATGGGCGCCACGCCAGGGCATGACGTTCGATCAGACGTACCAGCGCATCGGTCAACAGCCCCAGCAGGCTGTACACCAGCAAGCACACCACGATGATGTCGGTGCGCATAAAGTCGCGCGCGCTGCCGACCAGATAACCGATGCCTTCGGTGGCGTTGATTTGTTCCACCACCACCAGGCTAAGCCAACCGATGCCCAGCGCGTAACGCAGGCCCACCAGGAAGGACGGCAGCGCGCCGGGCAGAATCACATGCGTAATCAGTTCGCTGCGGCTCAGCCCCAAGCTGATGCCCGCCTCGATCAGCTTGCTGTCGATGCTGCGGATGCCGCTGTACAGGTTGAGGTAGACCGGAAAAATCGTGCCGAAGGTAATCAGCGCCAGCTTGGGTGCTTCGCCAATGCCAAACCACAGGATGAACAGCGGCACCAGCGCCAGAAACGGCAGCGTGCGCAGCATCTGCAAGGGCGCATCCACAATCAGTTCGCCTTTGCGCGACAGCCCGGCCATCAGCGCCAGCACGGTGCCCAGCGTGATCGACAGCGCCAGGCCTTTGGCCACGCGCGCCAGCGATACCCACAGATGCCGCGGCAGTTCGCCCGAGGCGACCATATCGGCGAAGGTGGACACGATGGAGGTGGGCGCAGCAATGATGTGCGCGGGCAACAGGCCGGTGCGGCTGGCCACTTCCCAGATCACCAGCAGCACCAGCGGGCTGGCAAAGCGTGACAAGCCGCTGAAATGCCGCGCCTTGATACGCCAGCGCGGCGCGGCGCTGCTGCTGGGCAGACCGGTTTGAGGCAAAGACAAAGACATCGCGTTCTCCGTAAACACCAAGGGTTCGAAGCCGGGTTTTGCTGCCTGCATTGTTATAATTAAAATGCATTACAGTCAAAATCTTTGTTCGATTGGGTTATTTACAGACCACTTTATCCATGTCAGGATGATTAATCCAATGCATTGTTCGCATGATTTTCATGCGTGAGAGACATGAAAACCGAAGACATCAAAGCGTTTGTTGCCGTCGTGCAGCGTCAATCGGTCAGCCACGCGGCTGACGTTTTACATATCACCCAACCCGCCATAACGCGGCGCATCCAGAACCTGGAACAGGCGCTGGGCGTAGATTTGCTGGATCGCAACACCAAACCGCCACGCCCCACGCCGATGGGCCGGCGCGTCTTTGAACAATGCCGCGCCGTGTTGCGCGAACTGGAGGCGCTAAAGAAACTGGCCGCCAGCGATGCCGCGCCGGCCGGTGATTTACGCCTGGGCATCACTCAGGTGATCGGCGATTACGTGCTGGTGGATGCGCTTAAACAATTGTCGGAGCGCTTTCCCGATGTGCAGGCGCGCTTGTCCACCAACTGGAGCAGCAAATTGATCGCCGCCGTGGCGGCCGGGGAACTGGATGCCGCCACCGTGCTGATGCCGAACACGTATGCTTTTCCAGAACATCTGGCCGTCGATAATTTGTTGGCGCTGGAAATGGTGCCCGTCGGCCGTCGCAGCGACTTTGATGCCGAAACCCGCTACAGCCTGCGTGATCTGCATAAACGCGGCTGGATTCTGAACCCGGAAGGCTGCGGATTTAGAAGCCGCTTGCAACGCGCGCTGGCCAGCCAGGGTCTGGATATGCAAGTCAATCTGGATACCTTTGGCACGGAGCTACAGTTGGGGCTGGTAGCGCAAGGCATCGGCATCGGCCTGGCCCCGCGCTCCTTGCTGGCCGCCAGCCGCCACCACGAACAGCTGGTGGCGCTGCAATTAACCGACTTCAAACTCGACGTTAATTTGTGGCTGGTGCGTCTGGCGGGCCTGGGCAATTTGCTGCCGCCGGTTAACCAGTTTGGCGCCGCCATCGCCGCCGGTTTCGGCCCGGCCATCCATGCCCGGACCGCCTTCTCGCTCGCGGTTTAACGCGCCGCTGCCGCAGCCTGGATAATCGGCTCGGCTTCGGTGCGCAACAACCAGTCGGGCGCGACATCGATATAGCGGATGGTCTTGTGCTGATCGACCACCAGCACCGTGGGCTTGGGCAGTTCCCACGTGCCGGTGCCGGTTACATCGCCAATCGGATTGCCCTTGGCAGTGGCCGCATCACGCGATGCCTGGTCGAATTCATAAAGAATGCCGAGCTGACGCGCCAGTGCGTTGTCGCGGTCGGTGGCCACGCGAAAATCAAACTGATGCCGTTGTTTGATCTCGACCAGGCGGTCACTGCGTTGCGGGCTCAGCGCCAGCAGCGGAATGCCCAGTTGCTGCAGCGCCGGCTGCAAGGCGCGTTGGTAATACGGCAGCGCGATATTGCAGGCCGGACAACCGGCAAAGCGGAAGAACACCAGCACAGCCGGGCCAGCAGCGGTGAGCTCATCCAGCGTTACCGGATCGCCATTCACTTCTTGCACACTAAAGTCGGGCAATACATCGCCAATCTGCGCGGTGGCGGCGCGGTTGTGCTCGGCCACCAGCGTGGCGCGCTGGTTAACGTTGACGGCCAGATCTTCCGGCGCCCACGTGGCGACGCGCTGGGCGTGCAATTCGGCCAGCAGTTGTTGCAGGCTGGCCGTGTTGGTGCTGGCTTGCGGAGCCAGTTGCGGGGTAACGGGGGTATTCATTTTGAGCGCTCCAGGCAAGAGTCGTTGGGTGTTGTGGCCTGAAGGCTATGTGGCTGCGAGTTGGCTTACCAATCAAACTTTTGCATGAAGTTTATGCGTGCGGGCGGCCCACCATTGCCGCTGAGCCACCCGTATTTTATTTCTGCACATTACGTTGGTGTTTGACCGCAATTACGCGGACACCAGCAAGGCGTTGCTCACTAAAGCTGACTTGGGCAATGCCGCTGTAGCGGCAGGTCGTCCACCGATACGCGCGCTGCATATGAAAGAACTGGAAGCGCGCCGCATAACCCGAGCCCCTGCGCCGAAAGCCACGGATCGGCGAGCCGAAGCTGGTGTGGCGCGGTGGCCGCAGCTGTAATCCGGGTTCGATATAGCAATGGCAGATGAATCGGTCGGTAATGAGTTCGACATCAACAGCGCGATCCACCTGATACACGATGCATTCCGCATGGTTTGCCGCCAGCTCCGCTACCTCGCGCACGGCGGCCTCTGAGAAAGTCACCGCCGCCGTACTCATAGTCTTGTTCCGGATGGAGCAGGCAAGCCTGATTGTTGCCATGCTTTGAGGGCGTCAACCCGTTTGCGCACCAGCAGGCGCGTGATGACGACGGCCTCATCCGCTGAATAAGCCGCCTCACCGGGCTGCAAATCGTTGACGATCAATTCCAGCTCTTCCATCGCTTCCGCCCGCGCTTCATCGCATAGCCGGGCGGCATAGTCGACAAAATCCGCAAAAACCAGATCGCCGCGCTCACACAAGGCGCTGGCTCGGGCGTAATAGTCGGCCTCGGCCGGGTCAAGGGCGGCCGCCGCAGAGGTTATCCCCGCTCGTGTTGCGGCAACGGCATCCGTTTCGGCTTGCGCTGGTCGCGCCGCAGTCGCGGGCGGCAAGACGAGCTCACCACGCTCGCATGCGTCAGCCACCGTTTCCAGATCAGCCAGATCCGCTTGCCGCTCCCACTCGGGCAGCGTAGCGAGCCACTGCAGCGCATGGCTGAAATCCAGATCAATACGCACCGCGACCGCCTGTAAGCGCTCGACTTCGGCCGCGGATAAAGGCGTGATTTCACACTCAATCGCTTGCATTGCGTTTTCCTTGCTGGGGTCAAACAAAGTGCCATCATAGGCCCGGTGCTTGTTCTCGCAGAATTGTCTGTGACTATAAGCGCACTAATACCAACGAACGATAACCCGGTCAGGCCACGCCACATAAACAGACTGCTGCGCGTGGGCATTTTCTTGCCTAAACTAAGCCACCCGGCCGCGTAGTCCAGACCGCGCGGCGCTGCCGCCCCATGCCGGGTACAGTCGTCACTCAAGGAAAACACCGCCATGCAGATCACCGTAGCAACCACCGTCGCCGCGCCCGTCGCTCAGGTGTGGCGCGCTTATCTGACTCCGGCAGACATCGTGCAATGGAACGCCGCCTCGGACGACTGGCATACCACCACCGCCAGCGTCGATCTGCGCGAAGGCGGCGCGTTTTCTTCGCGCATGGAAGCCAAGGACGGCAGCATGGGTTTTGACTTTGCCGGCACCTATACCAGGATCGTGCCAAACCAGTTGATCGAATACGCGTTTGGCGAGCGTACGGCGCAAGTGGTGTTTGCCGAGACGCCGGCGGGCGTGACGGTACGCGTCACGTTTGAAGCCGAAACCGAATACCCGGTCGAGCAGCAACAGCAGGGCTGGCAGGCCATCCTCGACAATTTCAAGAAGCACGTTGAAGCGCAATAAGCGCAGCGCAGCTTGCGTTTGACCTTTTTTGTAGCCACAGGATGTTGAACATGTTGCTCAGCCGTTCCCTACTCGCCGTTGTTTTGCTGTCCAGCCTGACCACCACTTATGCCGCCGACCAGACCGAGTCGCGCCAGCTGACGCGCTATAGCGAAATCCGCATCAAGGCACCGGTGGAGATGAGTTACACCGTCGGCCCCAGCGCCAGCTTGCAAGTCACCGCCGCGCCCGAGGTCCTTGCCCAGCTCACCACCACGGTCAGCAATGGTGAACTGACCATCGATCTCAAATCTGGCAGCGATGTGCGTCACGCCATCCACATCGTCGCCACCGGGCCAGCGCTGAGCGGCGTGTCCATCGATGGCGCCGGTGATTTCAAAGCCACCGGCCTGACCGGCGCGGCCTTCAATACGCGCATCGCAGGTGCGGGCAGCATTCATGCCAGTGGCCAGGTGCATCACATCAGCGCCAGCGTCAAAGGCGCGGGTGACATCGATCTGAAGCAACTGAAAGCCAAAGACGCTGCGATCGATATCGCTGGCACCGGTTCGGTCCGGGCTTATGCCAACCAAAGTGTCAGCGTAACGGTCAATGGCGTGGGCTCGGTTGATATCGGTGGCAAGCCGGTCAAACGCGATGTAACGACGCATGGCATAGGCAGTGTTTCGTTCGACTGATTACCCGCCTGTTGTATCGATACCCATCAGCGGATACATCCATTGAGAGTGGCAGTGGCGCGTGCTGAAATACGCGGCGCGCCCGGCTTACGGCGCGCTTTTGCCCTCTTTAAAGCTGCGACATATGATCATCGGTATCGACCTTGGCACCACCAACAGCTTGTGCGCCGTCTGGCGTGATGGCGCAGCCCAGCTGATTCCCAACGCGCTGGGCCTGACCCTCACCCCTTCCGTGGTGGGGCTAGACGACGAAAACCGGGTGCTGGTTGGCCTGCCCGCGCGTGAAAGACTGATTACCCATCCCCAGCACACCGCCGCCGTGTTCAAACGTTATATGGGCAGCGCACAACACACCACGCTGGGCAGCCAGCGCTTCCGGCCTGAAGAATTGTCGGCATTGGTGCTGCAGTCCCTGAAAGCCGACGCCGAGCGTTTTCTGGGAGAGCCGGTGACCGAGGCCGTCATTACCGTTCCCGCCTATTTCAGCGACGCGCAACGCAAAGCCACGCGCCAGGCCGGTGAGCTGGCCGGGCTGCAGGTGGCCGGGTTGTTGAACGAGCCGACTGCCGCTGCGCTGGCCTATGGCCTGCATCAGCGCGACGCAGAATCGACCTTTCTGGTGTTCGACCTTGGTGGCGGCACCTTTGACGTTTCCATCCTCGAATTGTTTGACGGCGTCATGGAAGTGCGCGCCAGTGCTGGCGACAATTTCCTTGGCGGCGAAGATTTTGCCACTGCGTTAATCGAAGGCTTTTTGCAACAACATCCCACGCTGGAGCCGTCGCTGGACCCCGTCGATCCGCAATCCGGCCGCTTGCGCCAGCTGCTGCGCAAGGAAGCCGAACGCGTTAAGCGCACGCTGAGCGAGCAGCCCAGCGTTGAATTCAGCCTGGTGTGGCAGGACCAGAGTTATCGCTGGAACGTGACGGAAGCGGAGTACGCCCGGCGCGTGGAACCCTTGCTGCTGCGTCTGCGCAAGCCGCTGGAGCGTGCCTTGCGGGACAGTCGGCTCAAGCTGGCCGACCTCGACGAAATCGTGCTGGCGGGTGGCGCCTCACGCATGCCGCTGGTGCGGCGCATGGTGGCACGCCTGTTTGGCCGCCTGCCTGCCGTGCATCTCAACCCCGATGAGATCGTCGCGATGGGTGCGGCAGTGCAAGCCGGACTCAAGTCGCGCGATGCGGCACTGCGCGAAGTGGTCATGACCGATGTCTGCCCCTATACCCTGGGCATCGCAACCACGCGGCAATATGGTCCAGGCCAGCGTCAGGCGGGTGTGTTCTTGCCCATCATCGAACGCAATAGCGTGGTGCCCGTCAGCCGCAGCGAGACCGTCTATACGGTGAGCGATAACCAGAGGAGCGTGCTGCTGCGGATCTACCAAGGCGAATCGCATGAGGTCAAAGACAATGTGTTTCTGGGCGAACTGGAAATCACGGTGCCGCCGCGCCCGGCAGGTGCGGTGGATCTTGAAGTCCGCTTTACCTACAGCATTGACGGGCTGCTCGAAGCCGAATGCGTGGTGCCGGAAAGCGGCGAGAAAAAACGCCTGCTGATTGAAAAAACCCCCGGCGCCTTGTCGCCGGCAGAGATACAGGCGCAACTGGATAAGCTGGCGGCGCTCAAGATCCATCCGCGCGATCAGACCGAAAACGCCTTTTTGCTGAACCGCGCGGCGCGGCTGTACCAGGAAATGCTGGGGCACGAGCGTATGGTGATCGGCGAGGCACTGGCGCGCTTTCGCACCGTGCTGGAAACCCAGGATGCCGCACAGATTGCCGAGGGCCGCCAGGCTTTGCATCGTCTACTCACCGACGTCGAAGGCGAAGTGTTGCTATGAGCCTGTCCTCACCACCCGCAGCCTGGGCCGAACTGGAACTTGAACCGACCGCCGACGTGCGCGCAATCAAACGCGCCTACGCCCGCTTGGCCAAAATCCATCGTGCAGAAGATGATCCGCAGCGGTTTCAGCGTCTGCGCAATGCCTATGAAACCGCGCTCCAGCTTGCGGCAGCGCAGGCCGATGGCGCCGCCCCCACTGCGCCTGCAGCAGACGCCGACGATGGCACTGCGGACACGGCAAGCACAGCCGAGGCGGCCAGCGCAGAGGCAGTGCCGCCCGCGGATCACGCAGCGCAAACCGTAGAAAACTGGGTGCTGCAACTGACTGCGGCGATGAATACAGAAGAGCCGGCTGCGTTCCAGGCGGCGCTGGCAGACTGTCTGGCGCACCCGCTGGCCAGTCTGCTGCCGCTGCGTGCCCGCTTTTCGCATGCCGTGCTCAACACCTTTATGGCCCGTTCCGCGGTGTCGATCGACGCCGTGCAGCACGCCAGCGAGGTATTGGGCTGGCCCACCGACACCACCTTGCTGCCGCCGCAGCGTGACTGGCTGCAACGCGCCACGTATTTCCGCATCCGGCTGCAGGCCCAGGCGCTGGCGCGCGGTATTGCGCCAGAGACCGCACCAGAGGCCGCCGTGGCCACGATTGCGCAATGGTTGGCGCAACATCCCATCGACGGACTGGAAGACCGCCCGTGGTTCGAGCTGGGCATCATGCTGGGCCTGGCCGAACCCGTGCTGGCGCCGCTACCGCTGATCGACGCCATCGCCGCCTATTTTGAATGGACCGATCTGGCGCACCTGACGCAGCGGGAGCCCGCGCTGGTCAACTATTTTCTGGAACGCGTCTACCGCGCCCGGCATGAGCAAAGCGAGCGTGATTTCGAACTCAAGCTGCGCCAGTATGCGGCCGGCCAGACCGGCGCTGACCAGGGCACACGCGCTGCGCGGATGGCCGCGGCCGCCCTGCTGCAACAGCCTTTTAACCCAATCAAGTCACGCCTGCTGTCGCTGCTGCATCCGGTCCAGGTACAAGCCCTGCAGTGGGTGGACGAGATCGAGACCAGCCATCCGGCACTGGCCGGAAAACTGGATCCGCGCGCCCTTGCCTTCTGGCGCAAACCGCATATGGATCTGACGAGCCGGCCGTTCTGGGTGGTCCCTATCCTGTTTGTAATCAGCGCGTTGAGTATGGCCGAGCATCTGGAGTTCGGCAGCGATGGCGTGCGGCCATGGCAGATTGCTGCCAGCCTGTTTGCCGGCATGGTGGGAGTATGGCTGGTCTTGCTGGCCTTCCATTTGCTGCTCTACGCGGCGGTTATGCTGCAGCCCGGCGCCGAGCGCGTGCTGCGCGACGTGATTGCCCCGCGTGCCCGTCACTGGGCGCCCACCTTGTGCAAACCGGGCGTACTGCGGGCAGTACCTGGCATGATGATGTCCAGCATCCTGTTGCTGGGCGGCTTCGTCTTTAGCGCCCACGCGGCTTATGACGGTTATCAGCACGAACACGTCATCATGAGCCTCAGTTGGTTTCCGATGTCTATGTTATTGCTGTTCTGGGTGCCGCCCTATGTCCGCCGGGTCAAGCGGTTCATCTTGCTGTGGCGCCAGGCCGCTTGAGTGGCAAACCGGTCCGACCGCTGACGGCCCTCCAGGCAGATCAGCGTTTCATGCGCATGACACAGCGCGATAAAACGCCAGACGACTTGTATCGTGTTGTATCGACACCCGGCCTGGTTGCTCCGGTTGAGCGCCTGCATAACGCATGCTGAAATACTCGTCTGCGCCCGTTAGAGGCGCTTTCGTTTATATAAGCCTGCCCAGATGACAGTTGGAATAGACCTCGGAACCAGCGCTAGCCCGTGCGCTATCTGGCGCGACGGCGCGCCGCAACCATCCCATGCTCGTGCCCAGACCCTGCCGCTCTCGTGCTTGCCAGCAGATGCATTTTCAGCGCGGGGGCGGATATGAGCGCGTCGCATTTTGCCTGGGCGGTATTGCAACTGGCGCCGACCACCGATGTGCGCGAGATCAAACGTGCTTACGCGCGTCTGGCCAAGCTGCATCGGGCCGACGAGGCCCCCGTCGCATTCCAGCAAATCCGCGCGGCCTATGAAGCCGCGCTGCAGCTGGCCGCCGCTGCGGCGGCGCCGCCTGCTCATGCCCAAGCCGAGAACGTTGCGATCGATCCCCCCAAGCGGATACGGCAACAGGCTCAGGCGCTGATTGCGCAATTCGACGCCGCTATTGCCCCTACCGACGCCATCGCCCGGCTCAGCCAGTGGCTGGCGCAGCACGCGCTTGACGGGCTGGAAGATCGCGCCTGGTTCGAAATCGGGTTGATGCACGGCATCAGCGCTTCCGGTCTGGCGCTGAGCGTGATCGATGCCGTGGCGGATTATTGCAACTGGCAGGGCCTGGGCCATCTGACCCGGCTAGACCCGACAACGGTCGCCGCTTTTGTGCAGCATGTGCAGGCGCTGCGGCAGGCCGAGAGCGAGCAGCGGTACGAAGCGCAACTGCGCGCTTTTGCCGCGGGCCGCACCGCGCATGGCGCTGCCGCACGTTATGCCCGCCTCGCCGCCGCCGCGCTGTTGCAGCAGCCCTGGCAACCGCTGCGCTCGCGCGCTTTGTCGTTGTTGCCCGTCATCCAGGACAATGCGCGCGGCATGCTGCATGAGATCGAACAGATGCACCCGGCGCTTGCCGCCAGGCTGGATCCGCAGGCCCGCGCTTTCTGGCGCGTGCGCCGCTTTAACCTGACGGCGCGGCCCCTGTATCTGCTCACGCTACTCGGGGCGCTGTCCGGCGCGCGTATCGCCTATAGCTTGATGCATGTCACCTGGCTGGGCGCAGCGGACAAGTTTTTGCCGCTGCTACTGGGGCTCAGTCTGCTCGGCGGTCTGTGCAGCGCGGTGTTGTTATTGCTGGCCATTTGCGCCGTCACGCAATGGCCGTGGTTATGCCGCCGTCTGATGCGCCACCCCGCGCCGCGGCTACTGCAACCCGCCGTCATCGAAGCCTTGCCGGGTTTTGCATTATGGACCGTGGGCATTGGACTCGCCACTCGCACACTGGGGCGCGATGTGTACCAGGACGCCATGCAGCATGCCTACGGCAGGACGCCGTGGTTTTCGTTAATACTCTTTGTCGCCATCGCGCTACCCATCTACGCCATCCGCATCGGCGACTTCATCCAGCGCCTGCGGCGCGCCCGCTAAGCTGCGCCACGGCGCGGCGTGAGGTTACGGCCCCGAGGGCACGGGCCGGACCGTTCTCCGTGACCGCCACGCATCAGACGGCGCTGTGGTGGCGGTCGCCCCATCCGCTATTTGAAGGCGTATAGCAGCGTGCCGCCCAGCGTTCGCGGCGCGCCCACCGATGCGGTGTACAGACCACCCGCCAGCGGTGCCGTATTGACGGTCAGCGCATAACGTTTATCAAACAGGTTTTTCACCCACAGCGACGCCTCCCACTGGTCGCCATTCGCCAGTTTGCCCTTCACACCGCTGGCTATATTGGCCAGGCCATACGCCGGTATCCATGAATACTGTGAATCCGAAAGGTCACCGTAACTGCCCGAGCGCCAGCCGTAGTTCGCGCTCGCGTACTGGCGCAAACCTGCGCCTATGCCCCACTCGTAACCGGTGCTCAGATTCAGTATCCAACGCGGCGCGCCGTTAAGTGGCTGGCCGGACAAATCGCAGACCGTAGCTCCGCTGGCCTGCTTTTCCGCCGCGCACGGCGCACGGGTAAACGAACCATAGGTGGCGCTGTTATACGAACCGTTCAGGCCTATTTGCCAGGCAGGCAACGGCACCGCCTTGATATCGAATTCAATGCCTTTGCTGCGCACGTCGCCCGCATTGGTCATCGCCGCCACCGGCAAGCCGGTGACCGGGTTGGTCAGATAGGTATTGGTCTGGTAGCCGGTAACGCGCGTCAGATACAGATTGGCGTTAAGCAGCAGGCGCCGCTGCAACCATTCGCTTTTAACGCCTAGCTCGCCATCGTTGGCTTTCTCGGGGTCCACCCGTAACGAATCTGCCCCCAGGTTGGGCCCGCTGGCCACGCCGTTGATGTTGTAGCCGCCGGATTTTTCGCCATGCGCAAAGGTGACGTAGGCCAGCAGATCGGGCGTTACGTGATAGGCCGCGCTGAGCAAGCCGGACGGCGCGGTGCTGCGATCACTCAACTCGCCCGAATTCCACGCGCCTGCATACGCCGGCATGTTGCGCGTCGCCAGCAAGGCCGCGACAGTCGACCCTCCAACCGGGGCGGTGCGATAGACCCGCGCAGATTTGTCTTCGGTGGTGACACGCACGCCTGCGGTCAGATCGAGCGTGCGCGTGGCGTGCCAGGTGGCCTGACCAAACAAGGCGTAGCTATCGGTATCAGCCTGGCCGTAAGAACGCGTACTCACGTTATTGAACAGCCCTTTGGGCGTGCCGAGAAAGGTGTCGGCCTGGCTGCCGTAATCGCTGAAATTAACGTTGCTGGCACGCTGATGAAAGTAATACGCGCCAGTCACATAATTGAGCGGGCCTTCGTTGGGTGAAGCCAGCCGCAGTTCTTGCGTCAGCTGTTGGTCGTCCACATCAAAGCCCGCATCGAGCATGCCCGGCGCGTCGCTGAAATCAACATCGTTATGCGGACGAAAATCCCATTTTCGCCATGCGGTAATCGAGGTCAGCGTGTAGCCACGTAAATTCCATGTGGCCTCGGCCGACAATCCACCCTGATGCACTTTTACTTGCTGGCCGCCATCGATATTGACCTGGCCGCTATTAAAATCAGTCGCCAGATCGGTCGCCCCTGCTGCGGCCGCTGCCTGCGCCCACGGCTTTTTGCCCGGCGCCACCGGCCCCTGGCCGTAGACGACCATGGTGCCGGTACTGGAATTTTCCTGGTTGTAATCGGCAATCACGCGCAGCGAAAAATCCTCATGCGGCACCCACAGCGCTTGCACCCGCGCGCCGGTGCGGTCGATGGCGTTGAGCGTTTCGCCATCATGCCGATTGCTCAACCAGCCGTCATCGTGGGTCTGGTACACCGTGGCGCTGACGGCGGTGTCTGCACTGATGGCACCGGTGGCACGGGCATGGTATTGCTGGCTGTTGCGGCTGCCGTAACTGGCATCGACACTGGCCGCCGGCGTAAACGACGGTGCTTTGCTGCTGATATTGAGCACGCCAGCGGTGGTGTTTTTGCCGAACAGCGTGCCTTGCGGACCCCGCAGCAATTCCAGTTGCTCGATATCGAGCAAATCAAACACCGCCATGCCCGGCCGCCCCAGAAACACATTGTCCAGCACCACGCCAACGCTGCCTTCCAGGCCTTCGTTGGCCGGATTATTGCCCAGTCCGCGCACCGCCAGACTGGACTGGCGTGCATGGATGAAGGCGGCATTGGTGTTGGGCAAAACCTGCTGCAGATCCTGCACCTGGTACAGATGCTGCTCTGCCAACGTGCTGCCTTTGACGGTACTGATCGGCGCGGGCACATCCTGGGCCTGCTCCAGCCGCCGCCGTGCGGTGACGGTGACGGTTTCGACGGTGGCGGCCGCGCTGCTCACGCTATCAGAGGTCGCTGCGGCCGAGCTGGCGGCCGAGCTGGCGGCGGGGGTGTCGGCCAGCGCGCCCTGCGCGGCCAGCGTGGCAATCAGCGCCGCCAGCGGCAAGGGCATCAAACGGGTTGGGGTCATGGGTGGGGGTGTCCGGGATAAGAAATCGGCAGCGACGACGCCGTGGCAGCGCCGTCGCTGTCAGCATCAAGCGGTGGCGACTGCGGCCGGTGCGTGGGCGGCATAGTCCGGGGCTGGCGTCTGTGGCGCCGCGGGCGAACCCTTTACCGTGGTCTGGCTGACGCCGCCGTCGAGCGATACCGGCACGCTGCCAGCCACCGTCACCCGATGCATTACGCGATGCGCATCGGCGTAATCATTGATGGCGTAATGCTGGGTGGCGCGGTTGTCCCAGATGGCCACATCACCGGCTTGCCAATGCCAGCGCACCGTGTTTTCCAGGCGTGTGACATAGCTTTGCAGAATGGCGTACAACGGCGCGAATTCGGTCAGCTTCAGATCTTTAAAGCGCTTGACGAACTGGCCCAGCAACAAATGGCGCTCGCCGGTTTCCGGATGCACATGCACCACCGGATGCTCGGTTTCATACACGGTCGAAGCGAATACCTCTTTGTAACGTTTGAGTGCGGCGGCATCGACGTCTTTGGGGTTGATATGCGCGGCGGTGTAATCGAATTCGTTGCTGTGTACCGCCCACAAGCTATCGGCCAGCGCGCGCAGTTGCGGTGGCAGATCGGTATAAGCGGTATGGGTGTTGGCCCAGGTGGTATCGCCACCGCTTTCCGGCACTTTGACCGCGCGCAGGATGGACGCCTTGGGATAGGCCGCGGTGAAAGTGATATCGGTGTGCCAGGCATTGGCGCGCCCACCATGGGCGGAATCGAGCGCCATCACATAATCGGTGCCTTGCACGGTGGGTACGGTCGGATGCGACACCGGCTTGCCCAGCAACTGCGCAAACGCTTGTTGTTCGGCATCGTCCAGGGTCTGGCCCCGCAAAAACACGACTTTGTGTGCCAGCAAAGCCTGGTGGATGGCTTCAAGGCTTGCGGCGGGCAGATTGCCGCTGAGTTGTACGCCACGGATTTCGGCGCCGATGCGGCCAGCGACTTTATGTACGGTAATCGTGCTCATGGTCTTGCTCCTGATTGCGACAGATTGAGAGAGGTACGGCTTTACAAGGCACAGCCGTCCCCGCTCGGGCGCTGGGCCCAAGGCGGGTAACAGACTGTGGAATTAACGAGCCTAAGAAAGGCGGCGCGGGGTCAGGCTGCGGCGGCGCTGTGGGCTGGCTGGGCAGGCGCGCCACTGGGCGCACTGGCGGCAGCGATCACCGCCAGACCCGCGCTGCGGCTTAGGTCCGCCGGGTAATAGCGCCAGGCGAGCAAGAGTGTGAGCAAGCCCAGCAAGCCACTGACGCCAGTCACGCCGCCCAGCGCCACGCCCAGACCGAAATGATCCGAAGCCAGCCCGGTCAGAAACGGCCCCGGCAAGGAACCCAGTACCGCCGCGGCGACCACGGCGCAGGTGCCGGAAAATGCCCGGGCGCCGGGATGCACCAGTTCCTGGGTCATGCTCAGTGCGGCGGTGCTACCGGTAGAACCAATCAGCGTGGCCAACACCATGAGCGCGTATTGCTGCTGCCAGCGCAGCGCCAGACTGAAGGCAGCCAGATACAGCAAGGTGGCGATCAGGCCGGTGATGGCAGCAAAGCCGATCTTGCTGCGCACATAGCGCGCGCCGAGCTGGTCCATGATCCAGCCGCCCAACGGCGCACCCAGCACCGGCAACAACATCAAACCACCGGTGAGCAAAGACGCGCGTTGTACCGGCAAACCGGCCAGCCGATTAAAAAACGTCGGCAGAAAATAAAACACCGGCACCCACTGCAACATGCCCATGGCGGTATGCAAATAAGCGGCCAGCAAGGACGGCGTGCGCAGGATGGCGCGGCGCCAGTCGCCAACACTGTGCGTGCTGCTGATGCCAACGTCGCTGCGACGATAATCACGCGCCCGGAACAACAGCGCCGCCACCAACAAGCCTGGCAGGGCCACCACACCAAAGGCATGGCGCCAGCCGTAATGCGTGGCGATATAGCCGCCCAGCGCCACCCCCAATGCCATGCCGATGGGCGCGCCTGCGGTAAACAGGCCCATGGCAAACTGGCGTCGGCGCAGCGGAAACGCCGCCGCGATCCACGAATACGCGGCAGGGGCATAACCGGCCTCGCCCACGCCGACGGCCACCCGCGCCACGGCCAGTTGGCCGAAGTTAGCGGCCAGCCCGCTCAATACGCTGGCGATACTCCAGAGCACGCCCATCAGGCTGGCGGTCTTGACCCGGCTCCAGCGATCGATGATCAGCGAGGTGGGGAAGGCAAACACGATCATGCCCAGCGTCAGCACCGAGTTAAGCAAACCGGCTTGTGCATCGCTGATGTGCCATTCGGCTTTGATGCCTGGCAACAGCGCCGCAATGATCATGCGATCGGCAAAATCGAACAGCATCAGCAGGGTCAGCAAGCTGAAGGCACGCCAGGTGGGGCCGCGACCAAACAGCCACGCGTGCGGGCTGGATTGCGCCGCGGTGTCTAAGGACAAATGCGGCGCGTTCATGATAAAGCCTTGAAAATCGTGGTTTGCATGGCATGATCCCGGTGGAGTTGGTTCGCAACGCCCTTGGCGATAATTAATGGAACGTTGTCGTTCCATATAATCTATCGAGCCATTGGATTGTTTTTAAATACTGTTTTGTTATATTTATAACTTTCTTGCATAGCCAGCCAGGAAAGCGCAGTCCTATCAATCGCTTAGGCGCACTCAGGCCCAAGCTGGAAGCAGCCTCACATGCAAAAAACCGTTGTATCGCCCGGACGCCCCAGCGCCGCCACGCAGGCAGAACGCCACGCCATGCTGGTGGATGTCGCTACCGATGAGTTCATCGCCAAAGGCTTTGAAGCGGCCAGCCTTGACGGCATTGCCAAGGCGGCGGGCGTGGCCAAACACACCATCTATCGCAACTTTGGTGGCAAAGAAGGCTTGCTGCGCGCGGCGCTCTTGCGCGGCTACGGCACCTTTGCCGAAAAGCTGACTGATTTGCTGGATGCAAGCGCCGAACCGGCGCGGGTACTGGATAAGGCGGCGCGACATATCACGCTTAGCGCCACCGGCGCACGTGGGCTGGCGCTATCGCGGCTGGTGATTGCGCATAAAGACAAGCTGCCCGCGCTGGATGATGTGGTGAACCACCTGAACGACCAGTTGCGCTATCCGCTGCTGCGCTATTTTTCGGCGCTGAATGAACGCGGCACGCTGCGCATCGGCAATGTGCAGATCGCCACCGTGCAGTTCATCAATCTGTGCACGCTGGGGCCGTATTACTTGCTGGATGGCGACGCCGAAGCGGTGCAGCGCGGCGAGACGCTGGAAGATATCGTCGTGCCCGCCGTGCGCATGTTTCTGGCTGGCTACGCCGCGTGATGCATGCGGTGGGTCATGACCCACCCATCAATGCCGATGAGCAGAACGCATACGGTTGCGTGCGGGTTGGCGTCTTTGCATGGTGGGACTAGTCCCACCCTATGACTGCGCGGTTTTTGATTGCATACGGTGGGTCATGACCCACCCATCAAAGCCGATGAGCAGAATGCATACGGTTGCGTGCTGGCTAGCGTCTTTGCATGGTGGGACTCGTCCCACCCTATGACTGCGCGGTTTTTGATTGCATACGGTGGGTCATGACCCACCCATCAAAGCCGATGAGCAGAACGCATACGGTTGCGTGCGGGTGGGCGTCTTTGCATGGTGGGACTAGTCCCACCCTATGACTGCGCGGTTTTTGAATTGCATACGGTGGGTCATGACCCACCCATCAAAGCCGATGAGCAGAATGCATATGGTTGCGTGCGGGTTGGCGTCTTTGCATGGTGGGACTAGTCCCACCCTATGACTGCGCGGTTTTTGATTGCATACGGTGGGTCATGACCCACCATCAAAGCCGATGAGCAAAACGCATACGGTTGCGTGCTGGCTGGCGTCTTTGCATGGTGGGACTAGTCCCACCCTATGACTGCGCGGTTTTTGATTGCATACGGTGGGTCATGACCCACCCATCAAAGCCGATGAGCAGAATGCATTACGGTTGCGTGCGGGTTGGCGTCTTTGCATGGTGGGACTAGTCCCACCCTATGACTGCGCGGTTTTTGATTGCATACGGTGGGTCATGACCCACCTATCAAAGCCGATGAGCAAAACGCATACGGTTGCGTGCGGGTTGGCGTCTTTGCATGGTGGGACTAGTCCCACCCTATGACTGCGCGGTTTTTGAATTGCATACGGTGGGTCATGACCCACCCATCAAAGCCGATGAGCAGATTGCATACGGTTGCGTGCTAGCTAGCGTCTTTGCATGGCGGGACTAGTCCCACCCTATGACTGCCACGTGGTTCTTGCGACGCGGTTACCGGCCCACGTTACGCCCTGGCACAGCACAAAATACAAAACCCCGGCAAACAGGAACAATTGCGCCGGATAGATCATCACCCGGTTGCTCACCTGCGCCGTCACCATCGCCAGCTCGCCCACCCCGACGATATACGCCAACGACGTATCCTTGATCAGCGTGACCCACTGGTTAATAAACGAGGGCGCCATCATGCGCAGCGCTTGCGGCAGGATCACAAAACGTAGCGTCTGCCACTGCGTCAGACCGCTGGCGAGCGCGGCTTCCCATTGGCCTTTGCTGATGCCCTCGATGCCCGCGTACACGGCATGCGCCAGATACGCCGCGCTGATCAAGGTCAGCGCGCACATCACCGACCACACGCCGGGCACGTCGATATGCAGGCAGATCGGCAACAGAAAATACACCCAGAAAATCAGCATCAACACGGGAATGGCGCGCAAGAAGGCCAGGCAGGCCAGCAAGGCATGCCGCGGCACACCGCGCAGCAGCGCCAGCAAGATGCCCAGGCCCAATCCCAGCAGCGCCGAGCCGAGGGCCGAGCCCGCCGCCAGCACCACCGTCAGCGCCAGCCCGCCCAGTGGCCCGTCCGGCCAGCCGCCCCAGAGCAACCACGGCAGATTGCTCCGGATGACCTCCCAACTGCTTAACGTGTCCATGCGGGCCTTTGCCGGCGCCAGATTTGCCAGCCGGTTTCAATCAATACAATCAACAACACATAGCCCAGCGTCGCAAAGCCAAAGGCCTGAAAGGTCTTGAAGGTGGCGGCCTCCACCTGGCGCGAGGTATACGACAGCTCGGCCATGCCGATCGCCATGGTAAGCGACGAATTCTTGACCGCATTCATGATCTGGCCGATCAGGGCCGGAGCAGCAATGCGCAAGGCCTGCGGCAGCACCACAAAGCGGAACGCCTGCGCCGGGCGCAAGCCCATCGCCAGCGCGGCCTCCCATTGTCCGGCGGATACGCCACGCAAACCGGCCCGGATGTCCTCGGCAAAATAGGCGGCCGTGTACAGGGTCAAGCCCAGTGTGGCGGCCAGTGTTTCCGGGGTCGGCCATAGCGCGTGCGGGCGGTTGAGCCAGTCGCGCGCCATGTCCGGCAACAAGGCCATGGCGCCGAAGTACCAGAAGAACAATTGCAGCAACAAGGGCGTGTTGCGAAACGCCGCCGTATACGCCTGGGTCAACGGCAGGCCCCAGCGCTGCCGCCCGGCCAGCGCCAGCGCAAAACCCAGCGCCAGCGCCAGCAGCACGCATACAGCCGCCAGCGCGACGGTCACGGCCAGACCGTGCCCCAGCAAGCGCAGATACGGCCAGTCCAGCCATGCAATTGCAGTCATCACGCGCTCGTCTTATTCGGCGCGGATATGCGCGTCGCCAATCTTGAACAGACGCGGCAACGGCGCCTTGGTGCTCGGGCCAAACCAGCGGTCGTAGATGGTTTGTGCGGTACCGGTTTTTTCCAGGTCATGCAGCGTGTCATTCAGGAATGCCACCAACCGCGTTTCACCCTTGGGCACACCCACGCCTTCCAGCTCTTCCGAAATCGAGAACGGCGGGATTTCGTACTTGTCCTTGTCCGGCAGCGCGCCAAGTATGGCCACCAGCTTGGAGCCATCCTGCGTAATCGCTTGCACATTGCCATTGCGCAGCGCAGCCAGCGCAAACGGGGTGTCATCAAACAACACCACCTGGGCATTGGGATATTTCTGGCGCAAGGTGGCTTCCATGGTGGTGCCCTTGTCCGCACCCACGCGCAAGCTGGTGATTTGCTGCGGGTTCTTCAAGGTGCCCTTTTTGGCCAGAAACTGCTGGCCCGAAGCAAAGTACGGCAGGCTGAAATCGATGACCTTGGCGCGCTCGTCGGTAATGGTGAAATTGGCAAACACCAGATCCACCTTGTTGGCCGCCAGCAAGGGAATCCGGTTAGCCGGGTTAGTCGGCGTGATTTCCAGCTTGACGCCCAGGCGCTTGGCCACTTCGGTGGCGTAATCCACATCAAGGCCCACGATCTTGTGGGTTTTTTCATCGACAAAACCAAACGGCGGATTGCCGTCAAAGGCCGCGATGCGCAAGACACCGGCCTTTTTGATATCGTCGAGACGATCCGCCATGGCCATGGCGGGGATAAGCGCGGTGGCCAGCAAAGCAGCGAGCAGCGTCGTTTTCATGATCCGTTTTTTTCCTGTGCGGTTGGGGGCTGTGAGGCAGTCAGGAACGGATCGTGAGGCTTTTCTTATAAACTTACAAATTATATAAATTTATCTTTATATTCTTTTTGGAAATTAAACAACCTCCAACGCTGCGATTTTCGGCGGGCCACGCCCACAACAGCCGCGCGGGTCCACGTGCCTGGTGGAGCCGGTCGACAGCGCTGCCCCACGATTTGATCAACCGTGCGCGCTTGATATCCAGCCTGTCGCCCACACCGTTTGCCCAGCGGTAAACGCAACGCACGTGTGCCGCCACGATAGTGACTACACTCAGCAAGTCCCCAGCCACGGAGCTTTCCATGATTGACCTTTATTACTGGCCCACGCCCAACGGCCTCAAGCTGACGCTGTTTCTAGAAGAAACCGGTCTGCCCTATACGCTGCATTCGGTAAATATCGGCAAGGGCGAGCAATTTACGCCTGAGTTTCTGGCCATTTCGCCGAACAACAAAATGCCCGCGCTGGTGGACCATGATCCGGCCGATGGCGGCGCGCCGTTTGCCTTGTTTGAATCGGGTGCCATGCTGCAATACCTGGCCGAGAAAACCGGCCAGTTTCTGCCTACCGAAACCCGCGCACGCTATGAAGTGCTGAAATGGCTGTTCTGGCAAATGGCCGGGCTGGGCCCGATGGCGGGGCAGAATGGTCACTTCAATCGTTACGCACCCGAGCGCGTGCCGTATGCAATCGAGCGTTACGAAAAAGAAACCAATCGCTTGTATGGCGTACTCGACAAGCAACTGGAAGGCCGCGATTTTATTGCCGGCAGCGAATATACGATTGCCGATATGGCGGCGTATCCGTGGATCGTGCCGCACGCCATGCACAATCAAAAACTGGAAGATTTTCCGAATGTGCTGCGCTGGTTCAACAGCATCAAAGCGCGCCCGGCCACCCAGCGTGCGTACAAAGACGTGGCCACGCCGGCGCCCGGTCCGGTGCAGGTATCAGAGGAAGAACGCAAAATCCTGTTCGGCCAGACTGCTGCGCATCTGAAGCCGCAATAAGCGCCTGAAGGCGGCAAAAAAAATCGGGGCGACTTTGCTACAAAGTCGCCCCGATTTTGCAGGTACCTGCCCGGCTTTATTGCTGCGTCGGCACAAATTCTTCCATCACGGCTTTGCGCATCAACTCGGGCGGCAACAGCCCTTGCTGCACCACAAAGTCATTAAAGGCCTGCAATTTGAACTTCGGCCCCAGCACCAGTTGTGTTTGCGTCAGCAAGCTGCGCAGATTGGTATAGCCAAAGTAATACGCAGTGGCCTGGCCGGGGCTGTTAAAGGCATAACGGTCGATTTCCGATTGCGCCAGCGGCTCGGACAGCACCACATCATTCATCAAGACTTGTTTGGCCTCTTGCGGGGTAATGCGGCCGGTATTGATCAGCGGATCAAGAAACGCCCGCGCCACACGCATCAGCCGGTTTTGCAGCGAAATCAACTGCGCATCCAGCGGCATATACGGCTCGATCATGGCTTCGCAATACACGGCCCAGCCTTCGACATTGGCGCTGTTCTCGGCAAAGATGGCGCGCGGAATAGACACGCCCTGCTCCACCATCGACGAATACTGCAATTCATGACCCGGGCGCGCTTCATGCGCGGTCAAGGTCCACGACGCGGCCAGATGGGTATCGTCATCCATTTTGGCGTCGGATTTGGCATGCGGATTAGAGGTGGTGATTACAAACTCGCCGTATTCGCCGGTATTACCCAACAAGCGCGGTGGGTTCATAAACGGCGAGCCCACACTGGCCGATTCCGCATCGGTGGCCGGGCGGATATGCGCGGCGCGATTGGGCAGCGTAATCAGATGCTCCCGCCGGATAATTGCTTCGATTTGCGCCAGGGTATCGCGGTAATGCGGCAGCATATCGGCGGCGGGTACTTGCTGTTTTTTCAGCTCGCGTATCACATCGTGATAATCGCTCGACGGGTAATGCCGCTGTTCCGCAATGCGGGCAGCGACGGCACGCATGCTGTCTTTGACTTCCTGATAATCCGCACCGGCACGCAGGATTAATTCATCCGGGCTGATACTCACGCCGTAATTGCGCAAATCGTTGGCGTAAATGGCGGCAGGCGGACGTGGTGTGTTGCGCGTTAACGGCGTCAGCGTTTTGCGGGCCCAATCGCCATAGGCGTGCAATTGCTGCGCCAGCACGGCGTAGGGTTGTTCCCAACCGGTCAATCCGGCTTTGGTGAAATCCTGTTTAATGCCATCGAGCAAAACATCGATATTGTCGAGTTGCTGTTTCAGGTCTTCGCTATAGGGGCCGGTCACGCCTGGCCGTTTCAGGTTTTCTTCGGTGCGGGCACGGGCCAGATCAACCAGCGGCACATAACCGGCTTCAAGCCCGGCATAACGCTTCAAACGTTGAATGGCGCGACGCTGGCGATCGGCCTTGTTGCGCGGTTCGAGCAAGGTATCAAGGCCAAACCAGACGGTTTTGGGCACGTCGATATAGTCGAGCAGCAAATCATGTTCCAGTTGCTGCGTATCCATATTGCGATGCACCGCGTCCAGCGTGATTTCCAGATCCTGGCGCACCTTGGGCGGCAGCGTTTTCTTTTGCTCGGCCAGCAATTGCGCCAGCACTTTCTGGCTATCGGCGCGCCGACGCTCAAAGACATTCGGTTTGAGATCAACCACTTCGGTATCGAATTCTTCCTGACCAAAGCTGGACACGGTTTCCGGTTCATATTTAGCCGGGATTTGCAGCACCGGCAGCGCCAGCGCATTGCTTTGTGCCACCCAGTCCGGAATAACGGCGATGGCAGGCGCCACGCCCAGTGACAAGGCCAGCGCAACCGCGGCCGAAACAGCGCGTAAGTTCATGGGGTCTCCAGTTTGATGTGTTAGCGCACGGCGCTGGGTAAGCACGGCGCGCTTTTTTTTCTAAAGCGGAGACGGTACGGGCGCAGCGCGACGGCGTCAAACCACGGCATGCCGCTGTGGCCGGCGCGCCCGCGCCAGCACATCAAGCATGTTTGCACTGCGGACCATGGACATGGCTGTCGTTCCATGCCGAACCCAGGATCAAACTGCAGAAATTGACGCGTTGGTAGCCCGGATCTTTAAGCGCCAGCACATCGGCTTTGACATTGCCAAACGTGGTTTCCGGTTTGTGGCGGGTGCCTTGGGCAAAGGCCTCGATAATGCCCTCTTTAAACCCGGCTTCACGCGGGTGTACGGCAATCACGGCATTGCGCTCAGTCGCGCTGAAGCCGTGGTAATCCAGACCCAATACATCCATTTCAACACCCGCCGTCACCAGCGCCACCACCGGCTTTTTATGCTGCGGAATACCTGGCGTGGTGTGCAAGGCAATTGCATCCCAGACTTGCTCGATATCGGCTTCGGGAATGTGATAGCCGCGCAAGAAATCGCGTGCCGCATTGGCGCCGTCGACTTCAAAGCGCTCTTGCGCGCTGCTATACGGCGCTTGCAAACCCATGTCATGAAACATGGCGCCGATATACAAAAGCTCAGGATCAAATTGCAATTGCTTGCGTTGCCCGGCCAGCGCGCCAAACAGGAATACACGGCTGGAATGATTGAATAACAAATCAGTTTCGGTATCGCGCACCAATTGGGTGGCGGCGCGGGCCATCTGGCTGTCGGGGATCACAATGCCGGCTACGGTTTTCATGCTGCAACTCCTTGCGTTAAGGTATGCAGCCACTGTAGGGACGGCTGCCCGCAGTCACAACGCCAGCCATACGCCGCGCGCTGCCAGGCATACACCGGCAACTGCCACCACACCAAATCGGCACAAAAACAGGGGTTTATATGCGTCAGATTGCCATCGCCATCTTTGAAGGCGTGCAGATGCTGGATGTGGCCGGGCCGATGGATGTATTCGACGAGGCCAATGGCTTTATCGCGCCGGAAGCGGCGTATCGCGTTAGCCTGGTCGCCGCCAGCAATGCGCCGGTGCGGGCATCCAATGGCTCGCGCTTGCTACCCGATCACACCTTTGCCGCGGGCGCGAGCGCCTTCGATACCGTGCTGGTCGCCGGCGGCCCCGCGCTGCCGCAGCGTGCACCGGACGTGGCTTTAGCGCGCTTTCTGGCGGACGCCGCGCAGCATTGCGCCCGCTTCGGCTCAGTCTGCACCGGCGCGTTTGCCTTGGCGCACGCGGGCTTGCTGGATGGCCGCCACGTCACCACGCATTGGCAAAACGCGCCGCAACTGGCACGGCAATTTCCGCAAGCGCGGGTGGAGCTGGATCGCATCTATATACGCGATGGCAAGTTATTCACCTCAGCCGGGGTGACGGCGGGGATCGATCTGACCCTGGCCTTGCTAGCGGAAGATCACGGCGCCGACGTCGCTTTGGCGGTGGCAAAGCGGCTGGTGGTGTTTGCCCAGCGGCGCGGCGGCCAATCCCAATTCAGCCCCTATGTCAGCGCGCGGCCGGATTTGAGCACCGCCTCCGGCAAAGTGCAGGCGCATGTGCTGGGGCAATTGAATCAGCGCTTTAGTGTGCAGCAGCTGGCGGCGGTGGCGGGCATGAGCGCGCGCAATTTCGCCCGGGTGTTTGTGCAGGAAACCGGCATTACGCCGCAAGAATTTGTAGAACGCTCACGCGTGGATCTGGCGCGCAGTTTGCTCGAAACAACGGCGGCCGCGCTCAAGGTGGTGGCGTATGACTGCGGCTTTGGTAGCGCAGAATTGATGCGGCGGGTGTTTGTCCGCCGCATCGGGGTGACACCAGCGGATTACCGGGCCGCATTTTCTGGCCTGAACAACGGCGCCGCCCCGCCCGTGCCGGCCTAAGGCAGCATCCCCAATTGCTCCAGCGCGGGCAGCACCAACAGCAGTGTCGCCACGCAATACAGCACAAATGCGGCCACCTTGCCCCACACGCCCGTCCGCCCCGGGTTATGTAATACGCCGCCCATTGCCACTCCGCCTGTATTTCGTCCTGTGCGCTAGTGTATGCAAATAAGTCAGCATTTACAGCCACTTGGCGTTGCATTTTTTAACCGACGGTGCTTTTGTGCGCATCCACCCCGCCCGACCGATGGCGCGGGCCGTGTGGACGGCTAAGATAAAGCTTCATCCGTCTTTCAAGAGCAGCCCATGACCCACTTCGACGCCATCGTCATCGGCACTGGCCAAGGTGGTGCCCCATTGGCCGTCAAACTGGGGGCACATGGCCTCAAAACCGCCGTGATCGAGCGTGCGGCCTTTGGCGGCACCTGCGTCAACGTGGGCTGCACGCCGACCAAAGCCTATGTTGCCTGCGCGCGTGCGGCGCATGTGGCGCGTAATGCGGCGCAATGGGGTGTGCAGATCAATGGCTCGATTGCGGTTGATCTGGCCGCGATCAAGGCGCGCAAGGACGAGATTATCGGCCGCTCGCGCGATGGCGTTGAGCAATGGCTGCGCCAGGCCGACAACGTGACCGTGTTTAACGGCCATGCGCGTTTTACCGACGCGCGCAGCCTGAGTGTGACCGGCGCTGATGGCAAGCTCAGCGCCGAACTCAGCGCTGACAAAATCTTTATCAACACCGGCACGCGCCCGCTGATTCCCGAGATTGCCGGGCTGGAAACGGTGCGTTACTACACCAACAGCAGCATGCTGGAACTGACCAATCTGCCCAGCCACCTGGTCATACTGGGTGGCAGTTACATCGCGCTGGAATTCGCCCAGATCTTTCGCCGTTTTGGTAGCCGCGTGACGGTGCTGGTGCGCGGGCAACGCATCCTGGCGCGGGAGGACGAAGACGTCGCGCTGGCCATGCAGGACATGCTCAGCGCTGAGGGCATCCAGTTCCGCTTTGGCGCCGAGCCCAGCCACGTCGAGCCCTTGGGACATAGCGGTGTCAAGCTGTGGATGGAAGCGGATGTGCTGGAGGCCAGCCACCTGCTGCTGGCCACCGGCCGTACGCCGAATACCGATGATCTGGGCCTGGGGTATGCGCATTTGCCGACAGATCACCAGGGCTTGATTGCAGTCGATGGCCAGTTGCGCACCAGCGTGCCGGGCGTGTGGGCCATCGGCGATATCAATGGCCACGGCGCGTTTACCCATACGTCCTACGATGATTATCAGATTGTGGCGGCCAATCTGTTCGATGGCGCCCATCGCAGCGTGGACGACCGCATCATGGCCTATGCGGTGTTTACCGATCCGCCACTGGCGCGCGTGGGGCTGTCAGAAGCGGATGTACGCCGCACCGGCAAACCGGCGTTGATGGCAACCTTGCCGATGCAACGGGTCGGCCGCGCGCGCGAACGCGGCGAGACCACCGGCTTTATGAAAGTGCTGGTGGACGAGCGTAGCGAACGCATTATCGGCGCATCGATCCTGGGCATAGAAGGCGATGAGGCCATCCATTGCTTTATCGATACCATGCGCGCCGGCGCCAGCTATCGCGTGCTGCAACGGGCAATGCATATCCACCCCACGGTGAGCGAACTGATCCCGACCTTGCTGGACGGGCTACAGCCGTTGAAGCCGGCAACTTGATGTCCATACCCGCATGACCGTGTGCAGACAGCCATAGGGTGGGTCGAGACCCACCCTATGCAAGGCGCAGCGCTGAAGCCGGCCACTTGATGCCCATACCGGCATGACAGTGCGCAGACAGCCGTAGGGTTTTATATGCCGGTCAGCACGCGTTCCAGCGCGGGCAGATCGTAGGGTTTGCGCAGCAGCGATACGTCTTGCAGCGGCGTGTCCATCTCGCGGCCCGAGGCCACCACCAATGCCAGTTCCGGGCGGCGTTGGCGCGCGGCCGCGGCAAGGTCTTCGCCGGACATGCCGGGCAAGCCCAGATCGGTGATCAGGACATCAGGCCGCGTGGCATCGAGCAGGCTGAGCGCCTGTTCGCCGTCGGCCGCCTGGATGACTTGATGGCCCAGGGCTTCGATCAATTCCGCCGTGTTCTGGCGAATTTGCGGCTGGTCTTCTACCAGCAACACCTTCAGCCGCTTCGAGGGTGTGCTCAGCGGCTCGGCCCCGACCGGCGGCGCCACCATCGGCCGTTGTTGCTGCGCCCGGTTGGACAGCACGTGCCGGATTTTGCGCGCCAGTGCTTCTTGCGTGTAGGGCTTGCCCAGCAGCTCGACGCCAGCGTCGAGGCGGCCACCGTGCACGATGGCGTTTTCGGTGTAGCCCGAAGTAAACAGCACCACCAGATCAGGCATGCGCTCGCGCGCCTTGCGTGCCAGATCGGGGCTGCGCAAAGGGCCGGGCATCACCACGTCGGTAAACAGCAAATCAATGGCGACGCCGCTTTCGATAATCGCCAGCGCACTGGCGGCATCATTGGCCTTGAGCACGCGGTAGCCCAGATCGGTCAGCATCTCGACCACGGTGCCGCGCACGCCTTCATCGTCCTCGGCCACCAGAATGGTCTCGCTGCCCCCTTCCGCTGCCTGCGCGTGCAAGCTGGTCGGGATGTCTTCGGCTTCGTGCGAGCGCGGCAGATACAGTTTGACGGTGGTGCCGTGGCCAGGCTCGCTATAGATTTTGACGTGGCCGCCCGACTGTTTGACAAAGCCGTACACCATCGACAAACCCAGGCCGGTGCCCTTGCCTTCCGGCTTGGTCGAAAAGAACGGCTCAAACGCCTGCGCCATCACATCGGGGGTCATGCCGCAACCGGTGTCGCTAACGGCAATCATCACGTACTGGCCCGGCGTCACGTCGGGATATTGCCAGGCATAGGCGTCATCCAGAAACGCGTTGCCCACTTCCAGCGTCAGTTTGCCTATGCCTTCCATGGCGTCGCGCGCGTTGATACACAGATTGAGCACCGCGTTTTCGACCTGGGCCGTATCCACAAAGGTGTTCCACAGCCCGGCCGACACCGACATCTCGATTTCGATTTCTTCGCCCAGACTGCGATGCAGCATGTCCTCCATCTCGACGATATAGCGGCTGATCTTTACCACGCGCGGCTCCAGCGCCTGGCGCCGGCCAAACGCCAGCAGATAGCTCGCCAGCTTGGCGCCACGATTAACGCCGTTCAAGGCGTTTTCGACATGGCGTTGGCCGCGCTCGTTGCCCACCACGATGCGTTTGAGCAATTGCAGATTGCCCGAGATCACCTGCAGCAAATTATTGAAATCATGCGCCACACCGCCGGTGAGCTTGCCGATGGTTTCCATCTTTTGCGCTTGTTGCAATGCCAGTTCGCTACGTTTAACGGCGGCAGCGGCTTCGCGTTCGGCGGTGGCATCGCGGCCCACCGCGTAGACAAACTGACCGTCGTAAGTGGCGCTCCACGCAATCACCGTGTGCTTGCCATCGCGCCGCAAGCAGGCGCTATCAATGCGCAACTCCGCACCGTGGTCGCGCAAAGCCAGAAATTCCTCGCGCGCCGCGCCCCGATCATTCGGGTGGATCAGATCGAGATAGGGCTTGCCGATGACTTCGTCTTCTTGCCATTGCAGAACGCGGCTGAAGGCCGGGTTGGCGGCGACGATATTCGCCTCGCGATCGGTGACCAACATGATGTCGGTGGACAAGCGCCACATGCGGTCGCGCTCGGCAGTGCGCTGGCTGATTTGTTGTTCCAGCGTGGCGTTGAGATCACGCAAAGATTGCTCCGCCAGCACGCGATCAGTCACGTCAGCGCCCTGCACAAATATGCCCATCACCTGGCCGTCTTCATCCATCAGCGGCTGGTAGACAAAATCCAGATAACGGCTTTGTGCCTGGCCATGGGCGTCGGTACCCAGCGTAAACAGGCTGGAGGTGCCGACATAGCGCTCGCCCGTGGCAAACACGTTATCCAGCACCTGCACAAAACCCTGCTCGGCCGCCTCGGGCAAGACTTGCGCCACGGTTTTGCCCAGCAGATCACGGTGGCCGGCCAATGTCAGATAAGCCTCGTTGGCCAGCGCGTATTCGTGCTCCGGGCCGGTCAGCAATGCCATAAAACCCGGCGCTTGCTCAAACATGGCGCGCAGACGGTCACGCTCGCCACTCAGCCAACGCTCGGCGCGCACCTTGGCGGTGGTTTCCACCACGATGGCGATCACGCCAACGGGCAGGCCGTCCTCGCCGATGATGGGCGAGTAATCCAGGTTCATCCATGCGGGTTCGAGCGAGCCACGGCGGAACAAGGCCAGTTCCTGGTCTTCGTATTTAAGCGTGCCGCCCGCCAGGCCGACCTTCATCACGTTGTCGTTAAAATCGGCGACTTCGGGCCAGCCTTCCCGCACGCGCGAGCCGAGCAATTGCGGGTGACGGCCGCCAGCAAACACTGAATACGCGTCGTTGTAGATCATGATGCCGACTTCACCCCACAAGGTGACGATGGGCACGGGCGAACGCAGGATCAGCGCAATTGTGGTTTTGAGGCTCTGGGGCCAGCCTGCGATGGCCCCCAACGGCGTGGTGGTCCAGTCGTAATCGGCGATGATGCGGCCCAGTTCGCCGCCGCCCTCAAGAAATGCCAAAGCACCATGCTTCATATCTGATCGAGCCCAAGGTTAACCGCGCACGCGGAACGCGCAATGTCGCGCGCCGCGATCTTATCCAGCCCGCCCTGTGGGCCACCAGCTGACGCCGCCGCAACTTTGCGTCAGCGCATTCCTACATGGCGCGCCGCCTGTCCGCCAGTCCGTAATGCATTGACCTGGGCCGCCCGCCTTTCTAGTGTGAAACCGCTTTCAAGCCATGCCGTGCAGGCAAAAGACAGGCGCAGCCGCGGTCAGACCGCTGCCTCGCAGGTCTTACCGCGCCGGGGCGGTGGCCAGTGACTCCAGCTGCAGCAGTCACGCCATGGCAGGGCAGCAGGAAAGCGATTTCATCAGCGCCCGCATAAGGCGTTTAAACGCCAGGGCTAGCAAACTCAAAACCTGTCTGAGGAGACAACCCCGTGAACCATCCCTCTCATCGCCCGCTGCGGCGCTGTGCTGCGCTATTGCTGTCGCTGGCCAGCGCACTGCCGGTGGCACCGTTGCTCATGACCGCTGCCAGTACCTCCATGGCGCTGATCAGCGCGCCGGTCTACGCAGCCACCAGCAGCGGCTACACCCAGCAAGCCAATGGCAGCGTGCAGTTTTACGTGAATGGCGCCACCTGGGCCGACCTGCATTACATCGTCAATGGCGGCGGTCAGCTCAATGTGCGCATGACGCTGAGCGGCAGCAATAACAGCTACAGCGTGACCGGCATTCCGGCCGGGGCCACCGTCAAATACTTCTTTACCATCGGCCAGACCACCGGCGCGACCGATACCGCGTGGGCGCAATTTGTCTACAGCGGCAGCACCACCCCGACGCCCGCGCCGACCCCAGCACCGACCCCCGCCCCCACGCCCGCGCCGACCCCAGCCCCCACGCCAGCTCCCACCCCCACGGCCAGCAAGAGCGTCAAACGCGGGCTGGCGTACGACCTTGCCAGCACGGCCGATATCAGCGTAATCAGCAAGGGGGCCAGCTGGTGGTACAACTGGGGCGATCGCCCCAATAGCGCCATCCCCAGCGATTACGTCAGTCGTTACGGCATGGATTACATCCCCATGCTGTGGAACGGCAGCTTTAACGACGCCAACGAAATCAGCTGGCTTAAAGCCAATCCCTCGATCAAGTATCTGCTGGTCATGAACGAACCCAATCTGACCGATCAGGCCAACTACACCCCCGCGCAAGCGGCGGCAATCTGGCCGCGCTATGAGGCCATTGCCGCAGCCACAGGGGTCAAGCTGGTGGGGCCGGCCATTACCTGGGGCACGATGGCGGGCTACAGTGACCCGGTGGTATGGCTGGATGCCTTCTATACGGCGTATCGCAACGCCAATGGCGGGCGCGACCCGCGCATCGATTATCTGGCCTTCCACTGGTATGACTACGGCCTGGGGGGTCAGCTGGACCGATTGAGCAAATACGGCAAATCGTTCTGGGTCAGCGAAATGGCCAATTGGCACAGCAGTACCGACGGGGCGCAGATCGACACCCTGGCCAAGCAGGAAGCGCAGCTCAAAGACATGGTCAACACCTGCGAAACCCGCAGCGATGTGTTCCGTTATGCGTGGTTCACCGGCCGCATCAATCCGGACCCGCACTTTGATGCGCTGCTGGGGGCCAGCGGTGTGCTGACCGAATTGGGCAATCTGTATGTGACACAGCCGCATCAATAAGCGGTGTGGGGCGGGTGCGGCGGCGAGCGGCATCGTACAATCGGCGTTTTGCTCCCGCCCTCCCACTCAAGGAATGCCTTTATGCAGTATTACTTTGTTCGCGTAGAGCTGCAGGAACACGACGACGCCCGCTTCGCCGCCCTGCATCAAAAAATGGAATCGGTTAATTTTCTGGCCGGTATTGCGGGTGACGACGGCCAGTTTTATCGGCTACCCACCGGCATGTATTGCACGCGTACCGAGCTGGCGGTGAACCAGGTCAAAGACGTGGCGCGGCAGATTGCCAGCGAGTTCGGCCCCAACTGGGTGTTTGTGATGCAAGCGGGCGATTGGGCCGGTTATCTGCGGCAAATCAAGCGCGAAGACACGCCGGGCAGCGCCGCTTGATCTTTGCCGGCTTGCCGTGGCTGGGCGCGCTTATCAGCCGTCGACCGGGTGAGTCGGCGTGTCCAGCAGCAATTGATAAAACCCGAGATCCAGCCAGCGACCAAACTTGAACGCCGCATGCTTGATGGTGCCGGCGTGCTCAAAACCCAGCTTCTCATGCAGCGCGATGCTGGTGGCGTTAGCGACATCGATGCCACCGACCACGCAATGCATATCATGTGCGCGCGCGGCCGCCACGATGGCTTGCAGCAATTGCTTGCCCAGGCCCTTGCCGCGCTGGTCGTTGCGGATATACACCGAATGCTCGACCGTGTATTTGTTGGCCGGGAACGCCCGAAAACTGCCGTAGCTGGCAAAGCCGACCAGCTCGCCTGACTCGTCTTCCAGCCCGATCACCGGAAAACCATGGCTGCGCTTGGTGGCAAACCACGTGGCCATGGTTTCCATGGTGCGCGGCTTGTATTCATATAACGCCGTCGAATTGAGAATGGCGTCATTGAAGATAGCCAGAATCTGGCTGGCATGGCGCTCTTCGGTACAAGCCACAAATTGCATGTTCGCTCCGTGTTTCATACAGTGGAATTTGTGGCTACTATAGTGGATATCATTGCCACTGGGTAGACCGGATGTCTATTGACGCCATCATCGCCGCACGGGTTTTACATTTGCGCCACCAACGCGGGCTTAGCCTGGCCGACCTGGCCGAACGCGCCGACGTCAGCAAATCCATGATTTCCAAAGTCGAACGCGGCGAAAGCAGCCCCACCGCTGCAGTATTGGGGCGATTGGCCGCCGGTTTGGGCGTGCCCTTGTCGCAATTGATTGGCGATGAGCTGGAGCCGCCACAACGGCTCACGCCGCGCGCGCGGCAAGAGGTATGGCAAGACCCCGCCAGCGCTTACATCCGCCGCCAGGTCAGCCCGGCACGCGAGGGGGTGGAGCTGGTAGAGGTGGAATTGCCCGCAGGCACGCAGATCAGCTATCCGCGCTGGAATACCGCGCCGTATCGGCAATATCTGTGGCTGGTCAGCGGCGCGTTGCGGGTGGATTACGGCGCGGAGGGCTTCGAGCTGAACGCAGGCGACTGCCTCGACTTTGGCGTGGACCGCAATGTCACGTTCGCGGCGCACGACGACTGCCGCTATTTGCTGGTAATGAATGTGTGAAAGCGCATAGGGTGGGTCAAGACCCACCATTCAAAGCCGAGGAGAAGAATGCATACGGTTGCGTTCATCTTGTTGCCTTTGAATGGTGGGTCTTGACCCGCCACCCAATGCCAATGAGATGAGAGCGCATATAGTTGCGTTTTTCTCTTTGGCTTTGAATGGTGGGTCTTGACCCACCCTATGCACCGTTCCGCGTTAGCGGTATGCCAGTACGCCGCCTTGTGCGGGCACGGTGGCGTCGCCGATGACCACGGATTTGCCCGTCGGGATCGGTGCGGAATACGCCGCATCGCTGTAGTTGAACACAAACGTCGCATCGCCCAGTTGCCGCGTGCGTACGCCGTCCGGCAAGCGTTGCGGTTGCAGTCCGGCCTCACGCGTCAGTTGTTCCAGCCACGCCAGTTGCAGCGCCGGGTCCAGCCATGCCGCGGCATAAGTCACATTGCCTTTAGCTACCACGGCGGGCCAGCCATCGGCGCACTCGGCCAGCACTTGCACCCCCTCGCCTGCGGCCACATGGTCGCGCCAATGGATGACGCTGCCGCTCTCGCCCGCCAGCGTCAGCGCCGGTTTCAGCGTCGGGCGCAGCGATTCCACTTCCAGCACGCGGATCGGTAGCAGCGCCTGCAATTTGCCCGGCGGCAGTTCGTGCGGGATGGTGAAGTTAACGCTGCGCGAACCGGTACGCGGGCCAAACACCCAGCGCGCCTTGCTGTTGCGCACGCGCTCCACCAGCGCGTCATCCACCACCGCCAGACTCGGCACCACCACCAGCGCGTAGGCGCTGAAATCGGCGTCGCGCGGCAGGATGTCGATATCAAAGCCCAACTGCCGCAGCGCGGTGTAGTAGCTCAGCATCAGCATGTTGTAGTCAAACGAAGCGCCGTGGCGTTGCAGGTCATACATCCACAGCGTTTCGTAATCGAACACCATGGCCACCTGGCCCACGCCCGCTTTGGCTTTTTCAAATGTGCGCAATTCCTTGCCCAATTGCACGGCTTCAAAGCCACCTGGCGAATAACCATCGCCCGGCAAGTTGAGCCCGGAATGCAGTTGTTCTTGCGCAAACGGGGCCTGGCGCCAGCGGAACCAGCTGATGACTTCCGCGCCATGCGCCAGCGTTTCCCACGCCCACAAGCGCACCATGCCTGCAGCCGGGGTGGGATTGAACGGCGCCCAATTGACCGGACCGGCTTGTTGCTCCATCACCCAGAAGCGACCCTTGCCCACGCCGCGATACAGATCATGGCTAAACGCCGACACATCGGGATGACCCGTACGCGCATAACGCACCTTGTCGCTTTCCGGAAAAGGCGTCACCTCGGTACGCGCCAGCGGGTAGCTATCCCACGCCGCCAGGTCGATGCCATGTTCGGCAAATTTGTAATGATCAAACGCGCCAAACAGCCCCATAAAGTTATGGAATACATCGCGGCCGGGTGCGTACTGGCGCAGCAGATCGGCTTGTTCCTGATGAAAGCTGATCACCTCGTCCGACAAATAGCGGCGGAAATCCAGCAGATGGCTTGGGTTGGCGTCGGTCGGCGTCTGGATCGGAAAATCAATATCGCGGAACGCCGGATAGCGCTGGCTCCAGAACACATTGCCCCACGCCTCGTTCAACGCCTCGACCGTGCCGTAGCGCTGTTCCAGCCACGCCTGGAAATTGGCGCGCATGCTGGGCGAATAGCTGGGCACGGTGTCATGGCAGGCCAGCTCGTTATCGGTCTGCCACGCAATCACGGCCGGGTGCTGGCCGTAGCGTTGCGCCATGGCGCTGGTAATACGGCGGCATTCACGGCGGTAATCCGGGCTGCTCATATCGTAGTGACGGCGCGAACCAAAGCGCCACGGTTTGCCATCGGCGCGGATCGGCATAATCTGCGGCATGGCGGCGCACAGCCATTGCGGCGGCGCGGCGGTGGGCGTGCCCAGGATAATTTTGAGGCCCGCATCGGCCAGCGTGGCGATGGCGTCATCCAGCCATTGCCAGTCGTACTTGCCTTGTTGCGGCTCCATATTGGCCCAGGCAAATTCGGCAATACGGACGTGGCTGATGCCCAGTTCGACCATACGGCGTGCGTCGGAAGCCCATTGCGATTGGGGCCATTGTTCGGGGTAGTAGCAAACACCTGCGTACATGGGTGCAAATCTCGCTCAAGTTGAAATCGTTAAAGGCGTAGGTTTCGGGCTAGCCATTACTGCGCAGAAAATTCGACGTCATCGACGTTGCCCCAATTGCCGGGCGTGGCATCGATGGCGATGCCGACGGTGCAATGCTCGCCACTGACCTTGATGTTGCTGATGGCAAAGGCATGCCATTGCTGCCAGCCGTTGTTCTTCATCTCGGCGCTGCGGTCATCGCCGCAATCACGGGTAAACAGGCGCAGCGATTTCTCACCGCCGCCACCGGCGGACCAGGCTTTGAACTGATAGGTACCGGGCTTCAGCCCGCTAAAGGTGTGCGTCACTTCAGCCTTGAACGCGCCGGACGACCAGTAATGCAGCGACTGTTGCCCGCCATGCGCATTGCCGGGATTGCGTTCGTTGCTGAACACGCCAGCGGGGCCGCTGAGCTTCCAGTCGTCCAGCGTGCCGCCTTCAAATCCGCTATCGACAAACAGGTTGCGCCGGGGCGACACCGTGACTTGCGCGCTAATGTCCTGGCCGCTGGCGTCGCCCTTCAGCACAAAGCTGCCGGGCTGCTGCGTTTTGGCCGCGGGCACGTCATCCCACGCGATCACCACCGGGCGCTCGGCGTCGTCATCAAAGCGCAGCCGCAAGCTGGTGGGCGGGGCAAACGCTTCGCCGACAAAGGCGCTCAGCGCAATCGGGCCTGCGATCTGCAATCTGGGCGCCCAGTCGCTCTTCTCGCGCACGCGGCGGAACACCGCTTGCGAAGGCAGCGCGTGACCAGCGAAATCAAACAGCGTCTGGTTATCCCAGGCATTGCCTTCGCCGGTGCGCCAACCTACGTTGGGCAGCCAGGCCGGTTCCCAATAAAACAGACCCAGGCCGCGATGGGCTGGCACTTGCGCCACGCCGTCGATGGTGTCGCGCAACAGGCTGGCCTGGCCTTGTACGCTGGCCTGATAGCCGATCACCTTTTGCGAATCGGCGTTAAACAAATCGGGCCAGTTGTCGCCGTTTTTCAGCGTCCACGCATACGACACTTCCAGCACCGCCACCGGCTTGGCGTAGTGGAAGGCCAGGTCGTCCATATTGCGGCGCAGGTCTTCCACCCCGCCGTGCAGATAGGGGTAGTACGACAGGCCGATGATGTCGAAATCGAGCTTGGCCCCGGTCAGTACATCAAACACGCGGCGATACAGCGCGTTGTCGTTGCCGTTGGCCAAATGGATGGCGATGCGGGTGTGGCGCTTGCCGTGCTGAGCGTCGTCGGCACGCACCGCCGCGATGCCCTGGCGCAGCAATGCGACAAAGCCGTCGTTGCCGCCGACCACTTCATCCGGGCCGGATTGCCAGGTTTTGCCATCGGGCCACAACATGCCGCCATTCAGCTCGTTGCCGATCTGGATCATGTCTGGCGCTACGCCTGCGGCATCCAGTTGCTTCAACACATCGGCGGTGTAATCAAACACCGCTTTTTGCAGCGCCGCACCGTGCAGGTCTTGCCAGGCGGCGGGTTTGGTTTGCGTCTGCGGATCGGCCCAGAAATCGCTGTAATGAATATCCAGCAGATATTTCAGCCCAGCCGCTTTGGCGCGTTTGGCCAGCTGGATGGTGGTGGCCAGATCGTTGCTGCCGCCGCCGACCGGATCGCCTTTGTGCGAGATGGTTTTGCCGCCCTCGACCACATCAGCTGCATTGACCGGTGTGTGCCACAAACGCAGCCGCAACCAGTTCACGCCGTTGGCTTTAAGGATGGCGATGGCGTCTTGTGGCTGGCCCGCCGCGTTATAGAACTTGCCGCCCGCTTGCTCCACCGCAGCCAGCGTGGAGACGTCCGCACCCATGATGAAATCAGCGGGCAGATCGGGCACGGTTTGCACTTTGATGGCGTCGGCCGTGGCCGTAGCCGCCAACGCAGGCGTGAGCAGCCCCGCACTGGCCAGGGCCAGCGTTAAAAAAAGCGTACGCATGAAGGTTTCCTCGAAGGGTGCGGAGTCAGCCGACCCCGCACCAGGAAAGAGATGACAACTAGCCCTTTACCGAGCCCGCCGTCAGGCCCGACACCAACCAGCGCTGCGTGATCATGAAAATCATGGTCAACGGGATACCCGCCAGGATGGCAGTGGCGGCAAAGTCGCCCCACAGATAACGCTGGTTAAACAGGAACAAGCGCGAACCGATGGCCAGCGTCAGTTTCTGTTCGTCGTGCAGCAAGACCGAGGCGACCGGGTATTCGATCATGCCGCCGAGGAAGGCCAGCACAAACACCACCACCAGAATCGGCAAGGCCATCGGCAACAGCACGTAGACAAAGGCCTGGAACGGGGTGGCGCCATCAACGCGCGCGGCTTCTTCCAGCTCGTATGGCACCGAATCAAAGTAACCCTTGATCAGCCAGATGTGCTGCGCCACGCCGCCGGTATAAGCCAGCGCCAGACTCCAGTGGCTATCCACGCCCAGCCACGGCACGTAATCGCCAATGCGATCAAACAGCGCATAGATGGCCACCAGCGCCAGCACCGAAGGGAACATCTGCAGCAACAACAAGCCATTCAGCAAGGTGCCTTTGCCGCGAAAACGCATACGGGCGAAGGCATACGCGCTGGTAATCGACAGCACCAGCGACACCGTGGCGCTGATCATCGATACCTTGATCGAGTTCCAGATCCACAGCAGCACCGGGAACGGCGGATGCACCATATTGCCGTCGGCATCGGCATAAGACATGCCCAACGCCAGCTTCCAGTGTTCCAGGCTGAACGAATGCGGTATCAGCGAGCCACCGGCAAAGTTACCTGGCCGCAATGAGATCGAGATGATCATCAGAAACGGAAAGATGGTCAGACCGATAAAAATGATCAGCCCGATATGCGCCGCCAGCACCCGCCAGCGGCTCGATTTTTTAAGAACTACAGGCATGATTTCTCCTGGCGCATCACGACGCGCGATTAACCTTGAACAGACGCAGATTGACCACCGCCAGCGTCGCCACAATCAGGAACACGATCGACGAGATGGCCGAGGCCAACGCGTAGTTCTGCCCCGAATCCTGGAACGCGATGCGATAGGTGTACGACACCAGCAAATCGGTGGCGCCCGCTGGCACTTGCGTGTCAAGGAAGTCCGGGCCACCGCTGGTCAACAAGGCAATCAGCGTCAGGTTGTTGAAGTTGAAGGCAAACGAGGCAATCAACAGCGGTGCGATGGGGCGCAAGATCAGCGGCAAGGTAATGCTGAAAAAGTTGGTGATGGGGCCCGCGCCCGCCAGCGCCGAGGCTTCGTACAACTCATCCGGGATGGCTTTGATCAGGCCCATGCACAGAATCATCATGTACGGATAACCCAGCCAGGTATTCACCAGCAACACCATGCTGCGCGCCAGATTGGGGTCGCTGAACCACGCTGGCCGCGAGCCAAAGATCAGGTTGATGGCCGCGTTGATTTCGCCCAGGTTTTCGTTGAACAAGCCCTTGAACACCGGGATCGAAATAAACGCCGGCACCGCGTACGGCAGGAACAACATCATGCGATAGGCACCGCGGAATTCCAGCGCTTCCCAGTTCAGCAACACCGCCAGCACGATGCCGATGGCAAATGTGGCCAGCGTGTTGAGCGAGGCAAACGCCACCGTCCAGGTAAAGATGCGCAAGAACGGCTGGTGGAAGGTGGGATCAGTAAACACGCGCCAGTAGTTCTGCCAGCCCACCGTGGTACGGAAACCGGGCTCGATCGGCTTGCCGGCGCTGTCTTCAAAGTAGCCGGTATGGATATTCGGTTTGAGGATATGGCCGTCGTCGGTGCCGACCAGCGAGCCATCCTGTTGCAGCTTGAAGGCCGGTTTGCTCTGGGCAAAACGGCGCAAGCTGCTTTGCCGCAATTCAGTGCCATCGGGCAACACGGCGGCAATCTGCTTCAAGCCGGGTTGCAGCTTGAACATGTCTTTAAGCAGCACGATCTGCCCACCCGCTACGCCATCCGCAGGGGTGGTCTGCAATTTGACATGCTGCTCGTCCTTGCCCGTGGGGAAGGCAAATGGCTCGGAGGTATACGACGGCGTGCCTGCGTCATCGCTGCTGAAAAACAGCTGATATTTTTCGCCGACGCGATACAGCTTGAGGTTCATGCTGGCATCGCCAGCAATCTTCTTTTGCAGCAAGACATCGGTGGCGCGTTCACGCGACAACAAATGCTGCGAGCTGTAGTTGGTAAAGCTGATGCCCAGCGTGTAGGCCATCGGAAACACGATGAACACCACCACCGCCAGCACACCCGGCACCACATAGCGATAGGCATAAGTGCGGGCCGAGGTGTAGATCCACACGGCCACACCCAGCACCACGATCATGCCGCCGGCAAACAAGGGCTGATGCGCCTTGTAGAACACCGGCACCAAAGCCAGCCCGGCCAGCAAGGCCAAAACACCCACCGCCGCAATGGCGTAGTGCAGAAGAGAACGACGTTTCATTAAAACCTCAAAAGTCCGCGGAGACAGGCAGGTGTTCGGCAAAACAAATGCATAGGGTGGGTCATGACCCACCCACCAAAGTGGCGGACCACACATTGCCGCATGAATCGACGGCTTTGGCGGATGGGTTCTAGCGGTCGCCTTAACCCACCACCCAAGTGTTAGCCACATCCGTTGACGCACGCATCGACGGCTTTGGGTGGTGGGTCTTGACCCACCCTATGAGCGGTAACGATCAGGAACCGCCCTTGATGCGTTTGGCAGCCTGGTCCAGCGCTACCGGCGCGGTCTGGCGGCCTTGCGTCACGTTTTCGATCGCGGCTTTCATCGCGGTCCAGAAGCGTGGCATTTCCGGCGCGCTCGGCATCGGCGTACCGGCGCGGGCTGCAGCCATGGTGCCGGCAATCAGCGGGTCGTTTTTCAGCTCGTTGTAGAACGCCTTGTTGGCCGGTACACCCAGCGGCACGGCGGCGTTCATGTCTTTCAAGCCTTCCATCGACAGCAGATAGTTCTCAAGGAATTCGGTTGCGATTTCCTTGTTCGGGCTAGCCGTGGCCACCATCGCGCCCAGCACGCCTACAAACGGCGCGCCCGGTTTGCCACCCACGCCCGGGATCTGCGCCACGCCGAAGTTGATCTTGCTCTTCTTCAGGTTGTTCCATGCCCACGGACCGTTGATCATCATCGCGGTGCGGCCTTCGTTCATGGCGGCTTCAGCTTCGGCATAGGTCGCAGTGCGCGGCATGGCGCCGGAGGAGATCAGCTTCTGGATCATCTCCACGCCCTGCACGGCACCCTTGGTGTTCACACCCACGTCGGACGAATCATAAGAACCATCCGGCTTGCGCTTGAAGGCATAACCGCCGTTGGCACCCAGCAGCGCCCACGAGTAATACACCTCGGTGAAGTTCCACATGATGGCGTGCTTGCCCTGGGCAGAAAGCTTCTTGTCCAGCGTCAGCACGTCGTCAAAGCTCTTGGGCGGTGTCGGCACCATGTCTTTGTTGTACAGCAGCGCAACGGCTTCGATCGACAGCGGGTAACCCCAGGTCTTGCCGCCGATGGTCCAGGCTTTCCAGGCCAGCGGGTCGATGCTGTCGACAATTTTTTTCGACGGTTGCACCGGCGCAATCAAGCCACCGGCAATCCAGTTACCGGCCGGATCATGCGGCCAGATCCAGATGTCCGGGCCCTTGCCTGCCGCCGACGATTGTTCAAATTTGGCGATGGCGTCTTCGGGGTGTTCTACCTTGACTTCAACACCGGTCTCTTTGGTGAATTTTTCGGCGATTTTGGCGATGCCGTCATAGCCTTTATCGCCATTGATCCAGATCAGCAATTTGCCTGCTTCGGCAGCATGCGCTTGCAGGCTGATCATGCCCGCGGCCAGCAACACACCAAGGCGCGTCAACTGGCTTGTCAGAGTCTTGTGCTTCATTTGTTATCGACCTCCGTCACATTCAGCAAAATTTATCCCGGCCCGATTTTCCTTTAATCGGCCGTGATGCCGTCAAACTGCCAGCCTTTCCAGAGCGCGCCCATTGCTATCAAACAAATGCGCTTTGGCGGGTGGCGCATACAGCGCCAGCTTTTCGCCCGTCTGCACCGGGCTGCTGGCAGGCAACCTGGCGATCAGTGGTGCATGCGTGTCGCCGCGCAGATAGGCATAGGTGCTTTCACCCAGCCGCTCTACCCATTGCACTTCACGCTCGAATACATGTGTGCCGCCCGCGCTACCGGCTTCGATATGTTCAGGACGAATGCCGAATTGCACGCTGTCACCCACCTTGAGTGCGCCCGGCGCCACTTGCGCGGTCAGCGCAAAGCCATCCTGCGTGCGCACATCAACATGGTCGGCGGCAACCGCGCTCACCGTCGCGGCCAGGAAGTTCATCTTGGGCGAACCGAGGAAGCCCGCCACAAACAAGCTGTTGGGGCGCTCATACAACTCGATCGGCGCGCCGATCTGCGCCACGCTGCCAAAGGTTTCAACTTCGGCGCCGGAATGCAGCAACACGATCTTGTCGGCCAGCGTCATCGCTTCGACCTGATCATGCGTCACATAAATCGTGCAGGCGCGCGCGTATTCGCGGTGCAGCTTGGCAATCTCGACCCGGGTTTGCGTGCGCAAGGCCGCATCGAGGTTGGACAGCGGTTCATCAAACAAAAACACTTCGGGTTCGCGCACCAGCGCGCGCCCGATCGCCACGCGTTGCCGCTGGCCGCCAGACAAAGCCTTGGGCTTGCGTTCCAGCAGGCGTTCGATCTGCAACATGCCCGCGATACCATTCACGCGTTTGCTGATTTCTTCTTTGGCCACACCGGCCAGGCGCAGGCCAAAACCCATGTTTTTGGCCACGCTCAGATGCGGATACAGCGCGTAGTTCTGGAACACCATCGCCACATCGCGCTCGGACGGGGCCAGGTCATTCACGCGCTTGCCGCCGATGCGCAGTTCGCCGGTGGTGATGGTTTCCAGGCCGGCGATCATGCGCAGCAGCGTGGATTTGCCGCAGCCGCTGGGGCCGACGAACACGCAGAACTCGCCATCGGCGATTTCGAGCGAAACATTGTTTACGGTGTTGCTGACGTTATCGAACGACTTGCACACATTGATCAGGGAAACGCTGGCCACACGGCCTCCTTGTTCAGGCCGGAGCCCGGCCGAAATCAAAAGCCAGTGTTTGCACCGGCACGAGTTGGATCGCACGGATTTGCGCCGTGTTACTGGATGCCGCCAGCGCAGCGCGCGCGGCATCTTCGTAAAAAATATTGGCTTCGGGATGGGCGGGCAGCACTTCCAGCCGCAGCGACGGCCACTGGCCATCCACCACAAAGCGGTCAAGGCCGACTTGCCATGGCGTGCCGTCAAAGAACTGGTCATCCACCAGCACATCGTTGACATACAAGCGCGCGGCATCACCCACGTAATCGATATCGAGCAGCCAGCGCCGTTCGGGCGCGGCTTCGGCCGTGGCCGGAATAGTCAACTGCCACGCCGCCGCATGCGCGGCAAAAATCGCATCATCCGGCGCAGTGGGTACGGCGGACGGACGCCAGCTGATATGTGGACCAAAGCGCAGCGGTTGCGGGCTGGCCGCGCGCAAGGCGGTGGCGCTGACGGGCTGCGCCGACAGCGTGGCGTGCTCACTGGAAAACGTGGCAAAACCGGGTGCAGCGGTGGTCAGGCCATCGGCCGGAAAAATCGAGATCCGGGCGCTGGCGGCGCCGGTTGCAGCCACCTGCACCACATCCCCGGCCAGCCAACTGCCCTGCTCGCTCAGCACCAGCCGCTGGCGACCGCGCAAATACATCGGCGTGCAGCCATCAGCTTGCGCCTGCGTGATGATGACCACGCGCTGCGGGCGGCCCTGGCTATCAATCACCAGCAATTCCACCGGCGTGCTGCTCAGCAGCGGGCGTACCGTCAGCACGCTGCCATCGTGGCTAGTCCAGGCGGCAGGCGCGTCGATGCGTTGTACGCTGTGGGCGGCAAAGCTGAATTCGGGGGCGATGCCATCCAGCGCGATATAGACGTAGACCGGCACGGTTTCAGCAGGCAGACGCGTCAGCGGTTGGGCCGTGGCATAACGCAGCACGGCGCTCCCCAGGCGTTGCCCCACCGGCCAGATCAAAGCCTGACCGCTGGCGATTTCAGTCGGCGGCAATTGCACCGCGCCATCGGCCAGTTCGATCCGCAGATGGGCCGTCATCGCCGGCAAGGGATGATGGCGCACATGGTTGTTGATAAACACAAAGCCACCGTGCTGATCCGCGCGCAGACTCACCCGCAGATGTTCGCGGTCGGCCGCATCGGGTGTGGCATCGGCTGGCATGGTGGCGGGCAAAGTCGCCAGCGTTGCGCCATAGGCCGCCACAAAATGATGCAGCGTGGCCAGACGACCCCACGACGGCCGTATCTGACCGTACTGGCCCAGCGGGGCATGGAAGTCATAACCCAGCTGCGGCACATCATTGGGATAGCCGGTGGCTTGGGTTTCGTTGAGATAACCGCGGCTGCCCTGTGGATTGGTGCCACCGTGATACATGTAATAACCGTACAGATTGGCGCCGGAGCCGATCTGCGTCAGCGCGGTAGCGTAAACGTCGTCGGTACTGATCACCGGGCGGCGATGGTAGCTCTGATGCATGCCACCGCCGGCTTCGGCCAGAAAAAACGGGTAATGATGCGGATCGATATGGCCCGACGGCGGCGTGCCGCCGACATTGCCCATTTCGCCGATGGTGCGATTGGTATCAAACACAAACACGCCGGACGGCGGCAAGGCGGTGGCGCTGCCTTGCCAGAAGCCATCGGCATAGGCGCCCGACACCGGCACCACGTCTTGCGCCGGAATATCCAGCGTCGGCCAACCGGTGACGGTATACAGCGGCACTTCAAGGCCGGACTGCAGCGCCAGGGTCTTGAGCCGCGCGATATGTTCTTTGCCGCAGTCGGGGCCGACGCGGTCGTATTCGTTCTCAAGTTGCACCGCCACGACGGGGCCGCCCTGATGCCACATCAACCCTTGCACTTGCTCGCCTATGGCGTGATACAGGCGCTCGACGTGCTGCATATAGGCGGGTGCATTGCAGCGCAGATCGCTGGCGGGCACGGCTTCAATCAGCCAGTCCGGAAAGCCGCCATAGCGGGCTTCGCCATGTACCCACGGACCCACGCGCAAACAGAACAGCAAATCCGCCTCTGCCGCTGCTTGTACAAAGGCGCGCAGATTTTTGTTGCCGTGCCAGTCAAACACGCCGGCGGTATCTTCGTGATGGTTCCAGAACACGTAGCTGGCCACGATGTCGATGCCACCGGCCTTCATCTTGCGCAGCTCGGTCAGCCATTCGCTGGCGGGAAAACGCGAATAGTGAAATTCGCCCATCACCGGCAGCCACGGCTGGCCGTCCCGCGTCAGGTAGCGGCTGTTGATGCCGATTTCGCCACGCGGGCCATGCTGCCAGGCCTGGTGCAAAAAACCGGCTTCGGGCAGATCGGGCGTTGCAGGATGAAGAACAAGCGGGGCTACAACAGTCACAGCGTGACAACTCCGTAGTAAGAATCTGGTTGTTTCAGGCTCAGGCCGTGTCGCTTTGTATCAAAACCAAGCACGGACGCGGCTTACAGCAATTTCTGGCCAATCGGATCAGCGGTAAATTTGTGTAGTTAAACGTTTTACCTGACCGCAATTTGTCGGTTTAGGCTAAGGCCAGCAATAAGGGTTTACCCGTATATTTGCGCCATTTTGAGAATCGACGCGGGTTTCAGCACAGTTTTTGTGCGTTGCAACAGTGCCCACCGACGAGGCCTGGCGTTTTTGCGCATACCGGATTGCATGTTTTGCCAGCCTTGTCTCAACACGTGTGCAATATTGACGCGCGTTTCGTAATCTGGTCTGATCGATTAATCGTTTAATCCGCGCAGGACTTCATGGCCACACTGGCTCAGATCGCCCAGCTTGCAGGCGTGACTACCGCAACCGTTTCCAATGTGTTGCGCGGTCGCGGCAAGGTGGGCGAAGAAACCAAACAACGCGTGATGGCGCTGGCCGAAGAACTCGGCTACCGCCCCAATCTGAACGCGCGCGCGTTGGTCGAAGGCCGCCCGCTGACGCTGGCGCTGGTGGTGTCGAGCATCGCCAACCCGTTCTATCCGGAATTTGCCCTTGCCGCCGAACAAGCCGCGCGCAAGCAGGGCTATTTCATGATCGTGTGCAATACCAATGACGATCCGGAACTGGAAAAAGCCTATCTGGACCAGGTGGGTGGCTCACTGGCGCACGGCGTGCTGGTGATGAACGCCGACTTTGTCGAGCAACAGGTGTTGCTGGCGGCCGAGAAGCGCGGCACGCCGGTGGTGCTGTGCATGTGGGAACGTCCGGAACAGCCGCCCGCCCTGCCCTCGATTGCGGTGGATTTTTATCGCGCTGGTGAAATCGCTGCGGAGCATTTGCTGGCCTTGGGCCATCGCCAGATTGGTGCGGTGGTGGGCAGTGAGCGCAATGGCAACCATATCTGGCGCTATCGCGGCTTTGCCGATGCGGTGGCGCGTGCCGGGGTCACGGATCTGGCGCAACACAGCGTGTTTGGCCACGACACCATCGAAGCCGGCCACGACGCAGCACGCACTTTGTTGTCGGCGCCCTCCCGGCCGACCGCGATTTTTGTGTCGAATGATTTGCCGGCGATAGGTGTATTGCAGACCGCCGCCGATATGGGCTTGCGCGTGCCGAGCGATGTCTCGGTCATTGGCATTACCGACATCAACCTGGCGCATCAGATTCGCCCCAGCTTGAGCACGGTGGCGGTACCCACGCAAGAAGCGGCCGAGATGGCGGTGAATTTGCTGCTGAGCTTGATCAAAGGCGCGCCCGGCGATGGTGCCCGCCCGATGCTGGCCACCTCCAAACCGCGCCTGGTCGCCCGCGACTCCACCGGCCCCGCCCCACAAACCGCTTAAAAACAATGCATAGGGTGGGTCAAGACCCACCCTTCAAAGTGGCACGCCAGGATCGCAGCACGTTGATCTGGCTTTGAATGGTGGGTCTCGACCCACCCTATGCGATAGCGTGGTGGCTTTTGGCTTACGTGCCGAGCTGCACCGCCTCCACCGCATCCATCACCCTTGCCGAATACACCAGCGCCGCACCGGCGTTCAGCGCCACCGCCACACCCAGCGCTTCCGAGATTTCTTCCTTCGACGCGCCATGCTTCAGCGCTTCCGCCGTGTGCACGGTAATGCAACCATCGCAGCGGGTAGTGACCGCCACCGCCAGCGCGATCAGCTCGCGCGTTTTGGCATCCAGATGATTGGTTTTTTGCCCCGCACCCGACAAGGTCTGGTAACCCTTGACGGTGTCGGGCGAGAGGGCGGCAATTTCGCCGATGCGTTTGAACAGCGCCTTGCGGTAGTCATTCCATGCCAACATGATTTGAGCTCCATCGTGGGGGGAACTGACCCGTCCACGCGGCGCGGGTCCGGCCTAGTCTGGCCCCTTCAACACGGCTTTGGAATGACCGCTCACCGGCTGCATGTTGCGCCGCGCCAGTTGCGGCCAGACGACGCTTTCGGCGATATTGGCGGCTGCCTTGCAACCTGCCGGAAACCGCGCCATGCCCCGCACCGAACTATTGATTATCGATCCGCAAAATGACTTCTGTGACCAGCCCGACGCCGCCCTGCCCGTGCCGGGTGCCATGGCCGATCTGGGGCGGCTGGCGCAGTTGATCGAGCAATACGGCAGCGCGCTCGAAGGCATTACCGTCACCCTCGATTCGCACCATCTGTATGACATCGCCCACCCTGCTTATTGGCAAGACGCCCACGGCCACGCCCCCGCGCCGTTTACCGGCATTACGCTGCAGGATATCGACCATGGTCACTGGCGCCCGCGCCGCACCGACAAATTGGCCTATGTGCGGGACTACCTTGCAGCCGTGCCTTTGCTGATCTGGCCGCCACATTGTCTGGTTGGTACATGGGGCCATGGCATTCCGGATGTTTTGCGCGCGGCGTTGGATGCCTATGAACAGACCACGCTGACGCCGGTGAACTATCAGTTCAAAGGCCTTAATCCGGATACCGAACATTTTTCCGCCTATGAGGCCGATCTGCCGCTGGCCGACGATGTCCAGACCCAATTCAATCCGGCGCAAACGCAGCGCCTGCGTGCCGCCGATGTCATTCTGGTGGGCGGCGAAGCGCTATCGCATTGCGTGGCCAGTTCGGTACGCACGCTGGTCAAACATCTGGGCCCGGATTTCGCCCGCAAACTGGTGCTGCTGACCGACTGTGCCAGCCCGGTCACCGGCTTTGAGGCACAAGGCCAGATCTTTTTGCAGGACATGGCCGCGCTGGGCGCAAGGCTGTGCCGCAGCACCGAGTGGCTGGCCGCGCAGCACGTCTAAGACCGGCGCTAACAAACAGCACGGTATGTGCTTGTTTTTAATCATTTTCTACTGGACAAGCCACAAGCCTCCACTGGTCAGACTGACACCGACAAAGCGCGCTTGCCCACGCCGTGCATGCCCTAGTCTGAGGGCTGAGCGCAGGCATCCGCCTGTGTGTGGCGGGAGGCGTGATCATGCTGGCTTGGGGCAAAAAAGTATCGGCGGACTTTGCAAATCGGGTAACGCAGATCGGCAGCAATCTGGGGGTTGATCCGAACTTTTTGATGGCCTGCATGGCATTTGAGTCGGGCGAGAGCTTTAGCGCCTCGGTACGTAATGCGGCGGGCAGCGGTGCGGTCGGGCTGATCCAGTTCATGCCCACCACCGCGCAGGCGTTGGGCACCAGCACGGATCAACTGGCCGCCATGAGCAATGTGCAGCAGCTCGATTTTGTCGAGAAATATTTTCTGCCCAGCAAAGGCCGGCTGCAGTCGCTCGAAGACGTCTACATGGCCATCCTCTGGCCCGCCGCCATTGGCAAACCGCTAGATTATGTGTTGTTCGACAAGAACGACGCGGCCCATCCCAAACGCTATGTGCAGAACGCCGGGCTGGATCTGGACAAGAACGGCCAGATCACCAAAGGCGAAACCGCCAGCAAAATCCGCGACAAGCTGAACAAAGGCCTGCTGCCGGACAACGCTGGCTAAGGTTGGCGCCATGGCTCGCTATTTGATACCAGCGCTGCTCTGTGCCGCGCTGGCGGGGACGGCTTGTACCCAGGACAAGGCCAATGCCGTGCTGGCAACCGCACAAAGCTTTGCCGCCACCGCGCAACAAGCGCTGGATGCCTACGCGCAATTGTTTGCGCAATACAACGCGCCCGCGCCAACCACGGCAGATGCCCAGTTCAAGCTGTTGTATTCCGCGGTCGCCAGCCGCGGGATGCAGGCCGCGCAGTTTGCTGATGCGGTCGGTACGCTGGGCCAGCTGCAGCCCGCGGCGGCACAGCAGCACATCCAGCAACGCTTTGATCAACTGGGTGCCAGTTACCGCTTGTTGGCTCAGACGTATCAAAATCTGCCGCAAGCCGCATGGGCCGGCGCCAGTGCGGTGGCGTGCGGCCGCCAGGCGGTGGCGCACCTGACCGGGCAACTGGCGGATTTTGCCAGCGATCTGAACGCCCACCCGCTCTACCCACTGCAATTGCATCTGCAGTTCAGCCAGTTCAAAGCCGCAGCGGTGGCGGGCCAGCAAGCGCAGGCGCGAACGCAGTTTGATCAACTGGCGCAGGGCATAGCTCAGTACGAGCAACAACATCTGGCCGCACTTAAACTGACGGTTGCGGCGGTCGAACAAGGCCGTCAGCTTGATCAACTGCTGGCCCGCTACGACACGCTCACGCTGGGCGATGCCATCGCCGGGCTGCAGCGCGGCATGGCACTGACGGCCGGCCTGCACAGCGCCAGTGCAGCAAGCACCAGCGCACGCTTTGAGCAAGTGCAGGCCGACATCGCCGCCGACCCGGCCTGGCAACGCGCGGCGGCGACTCCCTTGATTGCCGGGTCCGCCTGCAAGGAGAACAAAACATGACTGCCATCCCCGACGAATTCGCCAGCGCCCAGGCCACGCTGGACGCGCTGTACGACCAGTACGCGTGTGCCAATGGCGCCGACAAACTGCGGCTGCAACAAGCGGCCAGCGCCGTGGCCAGCCAGCTCAGCGCCACGCGCGAGGCCTTGTTTATGCGCGGCGTCAAAGTCACTGCGGCCGACCAGGCGCAGTTAAAGCGGGTGCAGGAAGAAATGGACAAAGCCGCGACCGTGCAAGCCGCCATCAGCAGCCTTGGCAACCTGCTCAGCACGCTCAAACGCATGGCCTGAGCCGGGCGCAGCAGTTGCATCCATCGCATAAAAAAAGGGGCAGCGCCGCCTACGGCCCTGCCCCTTGTTGCGTGTTCTGCACATTAGCGCGGCGGGTTGATCACCACGTACTGCACGCTGGTGCCGACATATTGCGGCTGATACCAGGTACTGCCGCATTGCTGATACGTCAGCCCGTTGACGATGACGGCGGTGCAACTGGGCGGGATCGAATGCACGATGCTGCCCACCACTGCTGCCGTCACCGCCACGGTGGCCGTCACTGCCGCTGCGGTGGCAACCGGATGGCCGTAATAGCCCGGGGGTGGCGGCGGCGGTGGCCGGTAGCCCGGGGGTGGCGGGGGGGGCCGTACCGGCGCCACCCCGGCCGCGCCGCTATGCACCACGCCGCCATTGGGGCCAACCACGGTCCGACCTGCAACCCAGGCCTTGGCATCTACAGAAAACGCCAGCAGCAACGCCGTCGCAACCATGCTCACTACGATGGATTTCGCTTGCATGAGGGGCTCCGTCATTGCGCCGGGTCGGCCGCTGGGGCCGAGGCATCGAGCGGGCGCAACACGATCCGCCGCGCACCGGCTGGCGGCACAAAGTGGAACGTCTGATCAGTAAAATGCGGCTGCAGTTGCCACTTGAGCGTGGCGGTGTGTTGCGGCCGCGCGGCGTTCTCGGCATCAATAATGCTCAGCTTGCACGGCAAGGGCTGCGCGCCTTTGCGGATCCACACTTGCCAGTCCACGCCGGGCTGGCGGAAGGCGTAATGGGTGCAGATCTGGCCATCCAGCCGTTCTTCGCCGATTACCTGGGCCGATGCCAGCTCGGGCTGGGTGCCGGTGCCCCAATAAAACAGATCAGCCAGCGGCGTTTCCAGGCCATATTTGCTGGCCAGATCCGCCACCAGTTCGGCGATGGTGGCCGGGGCCGGTACGCTGGCGTAGAAATTGTTTTCGGTGCCATGCAGCGTAAAGGTGCTGCCGTCGTAGAAGAACGAACGCGTGCCGTCATCGCCCTTGACCCAGCCTTGCAGATGGTTGGGCCGTTGCACCTTCAGCTCGGTCTGGTTGGCAAACTGCAGCGTCTGGCCCGCGTCATCTACCGCGTCGGTGGTGCTGGCGGCGCTGACGGTAAACTGGCGCAAGGTGCGCAGATAGCTGCCCATCTTGAGCAGCGCCTGCGTGGCTTGCGGATCAACGCTGACGGGATCATCCGCCCACGTCTGGCCCGTGCTGGCAGCCAGCACGGCCAGCGCCAGGCATAGGGGTTCAAGTACAGGTTTCATGATGTCCTTGCCGCAGCATGCTGCGGATCGGTTATAGCCCGTTAAGGGTCAGATTCAGACCAAAGAAAAGGGTCCAGTGAGGTTGGCCTTCGCCTTCATGCCAGACCGTGGCTTGTGGTTCGACATACATGTTGTAAACGGTCTGGCCGCTTTTCCATGCCTTGCCCGCACCAAAGCCCAGCGGAATGTAGCCTTCGCCGTTATTCAGATTGAACGTCCACGTGCCGGTGGAACGCAGGTACCAGCCTTCGGGCAGGTTGTAGATCAGGAAGGGCTGGAAAGTGGCGCTGTTGGTATTGCTGCGATCGTCGTCACCCGCAAACGAGTGCTGCCATTGCACCAGCGCGCCCAGCAAACGCTGTTTGGTCGGGCTGACCACAACCGCGGCCAGACCGCCCTGCCATTTGCCGGTGCCCAGATAATCGTGCGTGGCGGTGGGCATGGTCAGCAGCGGGCCGATCCCGAATTCCATGCCGTTGGCGCCAAACAAAAAGATATCAAACAGATTGATATCGCCCAGCGCCGTCGAATAGCCCCCGGCGGGATCAGGCCGCGTACTGATCGGTACAGTGGCGCGCAACAACTGCGGTACCGGCAGCACGCCGGGCGCAATCGGCAGCGTGCCGCGCAACAAAAAGTCGTTGGTGTATTTGTCGCTGCCAAACAGCGTCGGCACGTAGTAATCCTGAAAATTCAGCCCTGGGGCCGGGTTAAGCGGGTTATTGCTTTTGTTGGCGTCATCGGCGCTATCCGCCCATGCTGCGGCGTTAGCAAAAGTGGCAAGCAAGGCGCAGGCCCAGAGCTGTTTGAGCATCAGAATTGTCCAGTGGCGTTCAGTTGAATTCCGTTACCGCGCGGCCGGTTGGCCACATCAAATTCGCTAACCCAGCGCAGGCTGGCCGACACCGGCGTTTTGCCCGCTTTGCCTTGCCAGGTCAGGATGGGCCCGAGGCCGAGGGTACGGCCGCGGTTGCTGCCGATTTCGTTGGCCAGGCCACCGGTGTCGTCGCTGATCTGCTGGATCCAGCCAAACACGGCGCCGCCGCCCCAACCTGAGGCAAAGCGCTTGATGGCCGTCAAATCCAGCGTGGTGATGGCGCCGTTGTGATAGTGCGTATCGCTATTGGGCGAATAAAACTCCAGCCCCCACGTGCCCGACAGTTCGATATCGCTTTCGGGCAGGATTTTGGTGTAGGCCAGGCTGGGCATGAAGGTCCACGTGTTCTGCCCGGCATTGGCCAGGCGGTTGGCGTCATAGCTGCCGGTGGGCGCATAGAACTGCAGGCTGAGCGCCATATGCTCGGTCTTGCTGAAGTGATACCCGATGGCCAGCGGCACAAACAGGATGTCGGCCATCTGGGTGGACGAATCACTGCCCGATTTATTCAGCAAGCCGGCCGAACCGGTAAGGCTGCCGCTGATGTCGGTGTACTGGAACGGCAACACGATGCCGGAGGCGTAGCTCCATGCGCTCGGTTCGGTTTTCCAGATGTAGCTAAGGCCAAGGTAGTTGTACGACACCTTCATATCGACATTGGCCACCACGGTATTGCCCAGTGGCAACTGCTTGCTGCCACCCAGCGAGCCGTCGTAATAAATGCTCGACACGGTGGCAAACACTTCACCCGGCGCGGGCGGCACGATGCCTGCCATGGGGTTGATGATCTGGCCGGTAATCGGCCGCCCCGCACCGCCTTCCGTCGCCCATGCTGCGCCCGTGCCGGCCAGCAGCGCGGCAGTCACAGCAAAGTGGACCAAAGAAAACTTTCTCGAAACAGACATTTAAAAACTCCTGGCGGGAATCTGGGAACAATCATATATGGCGCGCTCTACGACGCTGATATACAACGTACGCAAAGCCTGCGCTTTGCTTACAAATTTGCTTCAAGGTATAGCTGTCGCTATCTCACAAAGCAAAATGCATTTTGTAAAAACCGCGCGGGCGCTTCTATGTTGTAACTCTGATTTGAGGGCCACCGATGCCACGCATTTCTGCCTTGTTGCGCTCTGCCGGGCTGGTTTTGCTGGCATGCATGGCCCATGGCGCCCGTGCCGATGCCAGCGCGCCGTTTGAACTGATCGGTCAGAACGTGCAAAAGCGCGCCAACGGTGTGGTGGCGATGATGGGCTACTCGGTGGTGCCGGACGTGACCACCAGTTCGCTCTCGATCAACAGCGCGGAATCGGGCAATCCTGGCTTGTGGTCCACCCAGTTAGGCGGCGGCGCCACGCTGAGCGATAGTTTTCCGGTGTACCTGGAAGGCATGCTCGGCTACACCCGCTATGACCCCACCTTTGTGGCCAGCAACGGCAGCGAAGACCGCTTTTTGCCGCTGCGCTGGAATACGATCAACGTCAGTGCAGGCATAGGCTGGGATTTTTTCCTCACGCCCAAATTGCGGCTGCGGCCGATCCTGAATGCCTCGGTCGGCAAGGTTGCCAGTGACATTCGCGTGGCCGACTGGGCCGTCAACGCCTACACCGGGCGCGACTTCGGTTTTCTGGATGGCGGCACCATGAATGTGTACGGCCTGGGCGGCTCCATGATGCTGGTGTATGAGGATTTCACGCCCGCCTATGAATACGAGCTGGAACTGCGCTACGCCAATATTCCGATGCATAGTTTTGGCGGCGAACTGCACGGTGAGGCCACAGCGCAAAGCTTTGGTCTGTGGACGCGCTACCGCGCCCCCACCGGCTGGCAATTAATGGACCGCCCGGTGCGCTACGTGCTGGAACTGGCGCACACCGAATATCTGGGCCAGCTGCGCGGCGCACTCGGCTTTAACGATCTGACTTCACTGGGCGCGGGCATCGAGTTTGATTCGAGCAAATACCACGTCGTAATCACCCGCACGCGCCTGGTTGCGCGTTATGTGTTCGGCAACAATGTGCACGGCGCATCGCTGGGCCTGGCGGTCAGTTTCTAGATCACATCGGGTGGGACTCGGCGTCCCTGTCGCGACCCACCCTCCAAAGCCCTAGCCACGGGCTGCGTTTTTTGCGCGCCACGCTGGAGGGTGGGTCTTGCCCCACCCTATGCCAGCGGGATGGGTCTATGCGTCACCGTCAGTCGCGTTATTGTTTGATCGCAGCAGCCAGTGCGGCGTGGATGTGCCTGAATAAGCCGAGGGAGTCAGACCCGACTCTGTGGCTGCAAGGAGATACACGATGCGCGCTTTATGTATATTGCTGGCCGGAATGGCCTGCTCACCGGCGGCGTGGGCCGTGGTGTTGTATGACTCGGATGCCATGACCATCAGCTACAGCGTCGGCCCGGATAGCCCGACGCCGGAGCTCGTCAAGGCCGCTTTTGGCGGCACCGGCAATATCATGGTCGATGGCGTAACGCGCGAACTGAGCACCGAGTTTTCGCCGCAATTTGTGGTGGCCATGCCCGACTTTTCCACCGGCGACCACTGGAGCCGGTCGGTCGATATCACCATCACCGCCAAAAACGGCTTCAGCCTGGATTTTGCGACCTATGGTGCGCCAATCGGACTGATCCCTTATGACGGGAGTCCGCTGCCCAGCTTTGTGCCCGACCAGACGCTGACCTATGTCGGCACGCCCGTCACTGGTTTTGACTTTACCAATGATGGCTTCAGCCTGCCCACCACCGATGAAAACGGCGATCCCGCGCTGCTCTACCGCTTTTTCCAGGCCTACCAGAACCCGACCTACCAGACCGCTGACTACCGCCCCAGTGCGATCACCAGCGTGACCTGGCAGAGCATGTATGAGTGGGACAAGGGCGGCTCTTCCGGCACATTTGTAGACAGCTACGGCGAGCGCGACGTTTTCGGTATCAACGCCACGGTCTCACGCTTGACCCCGGTGCCCGAGCCGGAAACCTGGGCGCTGCTCGGCTGCGGCGTAGTGGGCCTGTTGGCGCGCCGCGCCAGTGGTTTGATCACATCTGGCGGAACAGCCCGGCATAAGCGCGGCTGACCGGCAGTACATCGCCGTGCTGACGCAGATGTATCCGCAGCCGGCCGAGCAAATCGCGCTGGATATGGTCGATGGCGGCCAGTTGCACGATCACGCCACGGTGCACCTGGGCAAAGCGCGTTGGGTCCAGCCGTTGCGCCAGCTCCTTGAGCGGCGTGCGAATCAGATGACGTTTTTCACGCGTGATGACCTCGGTGTATTTGTCGGAGGCCTGGAAATACACCACGTCGGCCACATCGACCAGGTGGGTAATATCGTTCAGCCCCACGGTGAGCCACTGGATCAGGTCGCTGGCGGCAGGCGCGGCCGGGATGGTTGCCGTGGATGTGGGGGCGGCGGCATCACCGCGTTGCAGCCGGCTAATGCATTTGAGCAAGCGTTCATCGTTGATCGGCTTGAGCAGATAATCGACCGCGGCGGTATCAAAGGCGTCCACGGCGTATTCGTCATACGCCGTCACAAACACCACGCGGCTACCGCTGGCCAGACGCGCCACTTGCATGCCATCGAGGCCAGGCATGCGGATGTCGAGAAAGGCAAAATCCGGTTTCAGCGTATTCAACGCCGCCAGCGCGTCGGGACCATTACGCGGCATGGCGACGATCTGCAACTCGGGCCAGTAGCGGCCGAGGCGATCGGCCAGTTCGGTGGCCAGATTGGGTTCGTCATCGGCGATCAGTGCGGTGGGCAAATCAAACTCCTTGCAAGGGTAATTCAAGCAGCGCGGTCACGCCGCGCTCGGCATTGGCGCTCACCTGCAGCCGGGCGCGGTCGCCATACAAGGTCTGCAAGCGGCTGCGCACATTGCTCAGCCCCACGCCGCCACCGGCACGCCCGCTCTGGCCCAGGCCCGCGCCACTGTCGCAAACCTGTAGCGTCAGCACACCTTCCACTGCGCGGGCACTGATCACGATTTCGCCGCCGTGGATGGCGGGTTCGATGCCGTGCGAGACCGCGTTTTCTACCAGCGGCTGTAACAACAAGGGCGGCAAAGGCACGCCACGCAAAGCGGCTGGCACATCGATGCGATAAGCCAGACGTTCGCCGAGGCGGATGGCGGCGATCTGCAACAGCGCTTCGACCAGTTCCAGTTCTTCTTGCAACAGCGTTTGCGCCTTGCGGGTACGGCCAAGGCTGGCGCGCAGATAGCGGTTCAGATGATCGAGCATGCGGCTGGCCTGGTCCGGCTCGCGATGGATCAGGCTTTGCACATTGGCCAGAGTATTAAACAAGAAATGCGGTTCGATCTGCGCCTGCAACATGGCCAGCTTGGCCGCGGTTTCGGACTGGCGCAGCTCGGCCGCCTGGCGGCGTTCGGTTTCAAGCGCGGCCTTGATCTGGCTGCTTTGCAGCAGCACCGACAAAAAGGCGCAGGTCACGCCCGCAATCAGAAAGCTGGGCAAAGCGTGCAGCCACGCGGCGGGGTCGTGCAGCCACGGCGACGGGCTGCCCACCAGCAAGGCGGCCAGTTCGAATCCGATAATCACGCCCAGCGGCCCAGCAATCAGCACGCGCAGTCCGTTGGGTATTTGCGGCCAGCGCCGCAGCAAACGCACCAGGCCAAACACGCTATAGCCGATGCAGTTGGCGATCAACAAATCGGGCCACAGCGGCCCGCGGCTTAGTCCGGCCCAGAAGCACAGACCCACCAGACTATTAAGGATGAGTAGCCACAACAAAAATGCCGGACGATTAAACGCACCGGCCAGGCCGGGCAGCTTGGCGGTGCGTGCAGTGAACAGGGTCGGCATCGTGGATTAACGCAGCGTGGTGGAAACGGGGTCCATGCTAAGGGCATTTGCCTGTGCCTGACCACGACGAACCAACACATTGATGCCGCGGCCCAACGGCATGCCCACCAACAAGCCCCAGATCGCCATCGCAGCGGCGGTGGCGCTGGCCGAATGCAACCAGCCCGCATGCATGGAATGCGCAGCGTGCAGCACAAATTCAAAGGCAAAGCTGACCAGAATATTGAGCAGCAGGCTGTAATCGCCGGGCACCCGCACTTGCTTGCCATCGGCGCTGAAATGCAGCGTCCAGCGCGCGGCGTGTTGCCAGCCGATATATGCGCCAGCGGCGAGGGTGAGGCCTGCGGCGATCATTGCGCTGTCATTCAACGCGGGCAACAGGCCAGGCAGGCTGTCGTAACCGTTGAACAACATCAGCGCCGGAAACAACAGCAAACGCTCCGGCCGCATCACGCTGGCAAAACAACGTTTGATGCCGATATAAACCAGGACGGCAAGGATCAGATAAACGTAGTCAGGAACGTGTTGCATGATGTGGCCTCGTGTTGAATGTGCTGTGGGAGTGAGGCCAGTGTAGGCAGCGGCGGGCAGGCTGTTTTGCGCGTGCGACCGGTTGCAGCCCGCGCGGATGAGTTGTCGAAAACGGCGATGAATTGCATGGGGCAAATGTAGCCCCTGCGCGACGGCCCGCCGCAGTTAAACAAAAAGGCCCGCATTGCTGCGAGCCTTTTCATCTACACCGTAGGTATGGCGCTTAGTGGCCGATACGACGATCCGGCGCATTCTTGTCCAGCTCGTTGGCGATATCGCCCACGTTGGCTTCGGCCTTGCCGGCGTTCTTCTGGATATTGCCGGCGACACGCTGGGCAGTATTGCCGGTCAGCTTGCCGACGGTTTCCTTGATAGCGCCCTTGGCTTCTTCAACGCGACCTTCGATTTGTGCTTTGTTCATGATGTTCTCCGGGTCAGTTTGACGAGTTCATGCTACGCAATACGCCGCCCCGCACCGATCAGCCAGGTGCCCGACCCCACGTCGGCGTATCGCCCAAAGCAATGCCCGCACGCCGACCACATCCATACGGTGGGTCCAGGCCCGCCCTATGCGGCTCAACCGGCGCGGGCCAAGGCAAAGACGCGGTCCATGCGCCAGTGTTCGTTGGCGTAGTGGTCGGCCCATTCGTCCCAGCCGGAGTGTTTGCGGTATTGCCCTAACCAGCCCTGCGCCACTGCTTCGGCTTCAGTTACGCCGGTGGAGGCGTCAAACAGTCCGCCCACAAAAATGGCGTCGGCCTTGCAATACAACTCGCACACAAAACAGGACTGGCAATCGTCCGCCCGCGCAATCAGCGGCACGCCCGCACCGCGCGCCTGCAACACATTGGTCGGGCACACCGCCACGCACTGGTTGCAGCCAGTGCAGCGGTCGCTGGATATCCATTCGATCATGCGCTGACCTCCTCGTGGATGCGCGTCAGCCACTGTGGCTGATCAACGCCGTGTTGTACCAGCCGCCGCGCCAGCGCGGGATCGGTGCCGGGGTAATCCAGCCGTTGCTGCATGCCACGGCTTTCGGTACGGGCCAACGCGGCGCGATAGCTCCAGCGCGCGGTGGCAACCAGTGCAGCGGCTTCGCGCCAGCGCGGTTTATACAAGCGGCCGCCGCCTTCGCGTATGGCATTCCAGGTTAGATCCAGCACCGCCAGCGACTGGCGCAAACGCGCCTCAGTGCGGAACAGATTTTTGTCCAGCGGCAGCATTTCGGCTTTGACCGTGGCCAGCACGCTGGCCAGATCCGGTGCTGCGGCCTGGGTGGTCGGCCGCACGCCCGCAGCGCCGATGGCTTCAACGCGCGCATTGCGCCGCAAGCCGGTTTGCGCCACATAATCCGCCGCCCCCTGCCCGGCCCACTGGCCCGACGACAGCGCCCACGCCGAGTTCTGCGCACCACCGCCCGAAGTCGCGCCAGCGATCAATTCGCGCGTGGCCGCATCGCCAGCGGCGTACAGGCCAGGCACACGGGTGGCGCAGTCCGCGCTGACTATATCCAGCCCACCAATACCGCGCACCGTGCCCTCCGCGCGCAATTCGACGCGAAAGCGATCACGGAAGGGGTCGATGCCCTGGCGCACAAACGGCAGCAGCACATTTGGCGAAATCTGCGGCAGTTGCGCGCGGATGTGCTCGGGCATGCGGTGCAGGCTGCAGAACACCGGCCCCTGTAACAGGGCGCGGGCGATATGGCTGCTGTTATCCGGCCCGCGCGGTATGGGCAATTCTTGCCCGGCGGCGTCGTAATAGGTGGCAAAGGCATACGACATCGAGCGCGTCATGCTGGTGCCAGCCTGCGCCACGGTGTAACAGGCGCTGAATTCCATGCCCGACAGCGCCGCACCCGCTTCGGCCGCCATCAGATAGCCGTCGCCGGTATTGGTGTGCGCGCCAAGCAATGGCGACAGAAACGCGCAGCCGCCGGTTGCCATCACCACCGCCCCGGCGCGCACCTGCCAGTCATAACCGCCCTGGCGCTGATGTCCGCGCGCGCCGGCCACCGCGCCATCCGCATGCAGCAGCAGTTCCAGCGCCGGCGCTTGGTCAAGAATACGCACGCCGTGGTCCAGTGCCAGTTGCCGCATGGCGCGCATATATTCCGGACCACGCAGGCCGCGATATTGCGTAACGCCATGCTCATCACGGGCAAAGGCGTAATACGGCGCCAGGGTCGGCAAGGTGCGCCAGGTCAGATCGATAATGCGCGCCATCCAGTCGCGTTCGGCCAGGCCATAAGCCAGCGCCAGCCGCTTATCGATGGCGGCGCGGCGCAGTTCCGGGTCCGGCGGCACCCACCAGTGGCCGGGCCCGGCGCTGGCGGTCACGCCGCTGCTGCCGCAATAGCCTTTTTCGGCGATGATCACCCGCGCGCCGCGGCGGGCCGCCGCCACTGCCGCCCATGTTCCGGCCAGGCCGCCGCCCAGCACCAGTACATCCGCATCCAGATTCAGGCCGTCACTCATCTCAGCGCGCTGCCGTCACATTAAACGAGGAGTCCAGGCCCTGGCTGGCATTGATGCGGGCCGGGATCACGCCTGCGGCCAGCCAGCCATCGGCCGTCTTTTGTTGTTCGGCCACCACTTTCTGGTCGATGGCGATGGGCTCGGTACGCGCGCGTTCTGCCGCAAACTTGTGTACGGCCACCGACAAGCCGGTGATTCGGGCCTGGATTTCAGCGTATTCCTGCGGATGCGCCGTCGCCCATTGCACGCTGGCGGCCTGGCGTTTGAGAAAATCGCTCAGCGCCGCACGCTTGTTGCGGATGGCGTCTTCCGTGGCGGCTTCAAAGCTCAGGCCGGACAACAAACCGGTGCCATCCACCACCACTTTGGCTTTGTCGTTGACCTGGGCAATGGCCACATACGGGTCCCACACGGCCCACGCATCGACGTCTCCGGACGCCAGCGCCGCCTTGGCATCACTGGGGCCAAGATAGACAAACGTCACATCGGTGGGCTTGAGTCCGGCTTTTTGCAAAGCCGCCAGCGCCAGGTAATGGCCGATAGAGCCGCGCGTGGTGGCGATGCGTTTGCCTTTGAGGCTGGCCGCGTTGGTCAGCGGCGATCTGGCATTGGCGATGATCGCCACGCCGTGCGATTCGGAGCGGATGGCCGACACACCGCGCACCGGCGCGCCCGCCGCCTGGGCAAACAGCAAGGGCGCATCACCCACGCCGCCGGCATCGATGGCATTGGCGCGCAGTGCCTCGAGCAGCGGCGCGGCGTTGGGGAAATCAGACCACTCGATCTTGTACGGCAGATCTTTGAGCTGACCCGATGCCTCCAGCACGGCGCGGGTGCCGCCGCGTTGATCGCCGACGCGCAACACGGTGCTGTCGGCGGCATGGGCCGCGCTGCTGGCAAAACTGGCGGCCAGGCCCAGGGCAAGGACGCGGAAGAAAGTGGAATAGCGCATGACGGTGTTTCCTTGTGCTAACAGTCAAAACGGGGCACGCACAGGCGGCCCCGGTCGGTCACATCTCAATCAAAGCTGTAGGCCAGGCGGGCGTAGTAGAAGCCGCCGGTAATGCCGAAGGGCGAGAAGCTGCCATACGCGCCGGTGCCGGTTTTGGCGTCGACAATGCCGATCTTGTCCGGATAAACGTCAAACAGATTGTTGGCCCCCACTGCCACGGTGACGTGTTTGCTGGCTTCAAACGCCACGTCGAGATCGGTAATCCACTTGGCGCCATAAACCCGGTCGTTGCTGGCCACGGTGCCGGTTTCGGTGTACTGGCCATAGCGCGTCAGCCGCAGATCAGTGGTAAAGCGCTCGTACAGCCAGTTGCCGCCAAACACCAGTTTGTCGCGCGGGGTGCCCACGGTCAGATCGCCTTGCTGCTGCCGGTTAAACAGCGCGTAGCCCAGGTTTTGCAGCACGGTGGGCGTACTTTTGAGGTGCGTGATTTCGGTCTTGTCCCAAGCGTAACCGGCGCTCCATTTGACCAGGCCGTATTGCTTGAAATCGCTGGTGTATTCGCCCACCACATCCACGCCATTGGTGCGGGTGTCGGCACCGTTGGTGTAGTACTGCGCCGATTGGCCCGGCGCAAAGCCGTTGGCCACCAGGATGGCCGAGACCGCCGAGCCGGTCAGCAAGCTGGTTTGCACAATGCGATCACGAATGCGGATCTGATAGGCATCCACCGTCAAGCGCGTGGCGCGGGTGGGCTCGGCGGTAAAGCCGATGCTGAAGTTGGTCGATTTTTCCGGCTTGAGCGGGTCAGCGCCCAGCGCCTGCGCCATCGGCGAGTTCACCGGCAAAACCTTGACCGGATAGGTCTGCCAGACGCCGTTGGCATCCACCTGCCCGGTAAAGGTGGACGAAGCAAAAATCTGCTGCGCCAGCGACGGCGCCTTGAAGCCGTTGCTGACCGTGCCCCGCACGGCATAGCCCGGCAGGAATTGATAACGCGTGGTCAGCTTGCCCGCCACCGTGTTGCCGGCGCTGTCGTCGTAATGCTCAAACCGGGCCGCCGCGCCCACGTACCAGTCTTTGGTGATATCGGCGCCCACGTCGATATATGCCGCCAGGTTGTTGCGATTGATATCGCCCGCATCCGCTGGCGACGTTGCGGCGTAAGACGCGAGGCCAGGCTGGGGATGCTGGCCAGCGTAGTAGCCGTCGGGGATGACGTAATCGCCTATCGCATACGCCAGCGGGCTACCCGGCTTGATCTGATAGCGTTCATAGCGGTGTTCCAGCCCCGCTGATACATCAACCGGCTTGGCCAGGCCCAGATCAAAACCCCTGGTGAAGTCGAGGTTGTTGGTCCACTGATCGTAGATTTGATACGCCAGATTAAAACTGGTCGGGCTGCCCGGACCCAGCGTGGCATTAAGCGTGTTTTCGCCATCCAGCCGTGCGTGATCTTCGCCATACGTAGTGCTTAGATCCCATTTCCAGCCCGCCACCGTACCGCGTGCGCCCGCGGCCAATTGGTAATCCGTCTCGTAAATGCGGCGATAGGCATTGAAACCGTCCGGATAAACCTCGGGCAGCGAATTGACGTTGTTGGGCAAAAAACTGCCGGTGTTTTTGCGCGAGTTACGCAAGGCCAGCGTGGAAAAGGAATACAGCTCGACGTTGTCCAGCGGCAGTTCGGCGTTATACGAACCACTGACCACGGCGTCACGCCCGGCACCGTAACTCTGGCCCCAGGTGCTGCGGTCGACGGTCTGATCGCGCGGATCAGCCGCGCCATTCGGCAAGGGGTTGTACGGATGCGGCGTGCTGCTGAGCTGCGCCCGCGTTGACGGCTCGTTGGCTTTGGCATCCAGCGCAAAGTGAGCAAAGCCGCCGTCCTGGCCTAGCCGCGTACCCCAGTCCAGGGTTTGATGGCCGGATTTGCCATCGCCCGCGTAGTTCTGGCCCAGCGTGGTTTCGGCTGCGCCGCCGCTGTCGCCTTTCTTCAGCACGATATTGATCACACCCGCGATCGCGTCCGAGCCGTACTGTGCCGCCGCGCCATCGCGCAGCACTTCGATATGGTCGATGGCGGCGACCGGAATCAGATCCAGATCCACCGGCACACCCCCATTGCCGATACGCGCCAGGTTGTTGATCAAAGCCGTGTTGTGGCGGCGTTTGCCATTAACCAGATAGAGCACTTCATCGCCAGTCAGGCCGCGCAAAGTGGTGGCGCGCACGGTCCACGAGGTACCGCCGCCGTTAATGCCAGGCAGGTTGAACGAGGGCAACAACTGATTAAGGATTTCCTTGAGGCCGGTTTTGCCGGTCGCGGTCAGTTGATCGTTGGTGACCACATCGATCGGCACCGGGCTATCGGCCACGGTGCGTTGTTCACCGCGCGTACCGGTGGTGACCACCACATCCTGGACGGTGGCGCTGTCGCTGGCGGCGGCAGCAAATCCGCTAGCGGCCAGCAAGGAAATGGCAAGGGCGAGCTGAGTGGGTCGAGCGGGCAAGTGGGCTGGCATCATTCGCTTCTTCGGTTATATGGAAGTCGTATTTAAGTGCTACGTATTATTTTGTAGCGACGATACGGGGCGAACGTGCCTGCGGCAAATCAATAATTCGTATGGTTTTTATGCAAACAACGCATGAAGCCGCGCCCATAAAAAAACGACGGCATCAAAGCCGTCGTTTGCGGGCGCTCGCGTGGGTTAAGGGCCGGGTTCAGTCACTGCGCCGGGCATCCGCACCCGCTGACGCCAGCGCATACACCGAATGCACATCCGTCGACGTGCCATACCAACGCACCGGATGCCCGTATGCATCCAGCGTGGCCATGGTGCGCGACAGAAACCAACGGTAATTGCCGGCGGCATCGCGGATCGGAAACGTGTCTTCCCATGCTTTGGCGTCGGCCACCGCGTGCAACAGGCCCGTGCTGGCGCGGGTACTGAAATCAGGATGTATGGCCGCAATCCATTGCGCATTCAGATCGCCCCGATCGGGCTGGCCGGTGTACTCGCGCCAGCGGTCGTTGAGCCAGACGACATCGCCGCTGGCGTCGAGCATCCATGCCATCTGCGGCATCACGTTGGCCATGGTGCGATACAGCGATTCGTCCAGCGGTGCTTGCGCGGAACGGCTTTGTATCAGCGTGTGCGACAAGCGCTCTTCGTTGTCCTTGTCGCGCAGCACTTTAAGGTAGCCGACGATGGCATCGTCCTCACGCAGCGGCATGACCAGCCCGGAGCCCCAGAAGCGTGAACCATCTTTGCGGATATGCCAGCGCTCGTCATCGGCGCGCCCGGTTTCACGCGCTTTGGCCGCTTCGCGCTCGGGGATGCCCGCAGCCCGGTCCTCCGGCGTAAAGATAATGCTGGCTGGCGTGCCAAGGATTTCTGCCCGGCTCCAGCCAAAAATATTGACCGCGCCGACGTTCCATTCGGTAACCCGGCCATCCAGGCCAGCCATCACGATGGCGTAAAACGTGGCGCTATCCAGCATCGCCTGCAGATGTTGTTGCGAACGTGCCAGCGCACGCCGCAAGCGGTCTAGCTCCGCAGCAGGGTCGGTTTCAGACATGGGATGAACTCTGGCAATGAGGGGAAGGTGTTTTGCGGGTGTGGTGTCTTTATAGCCCGCGTCGCGCTGCGTTGCAGCAAGGCGGCCGACCCGCCTGGGCGGCTTGTCAGGTAAGCAAGCTCACTCCGTTGGTCGATGTAGTTGTTTTTAACCAACTACGCTATTGCTGTCGCGGCTTTTAAGGTTAAAATTTACACATAAACAACCCCAAGCTTTCGCCAAACAGCAAATTTTGATGTCGACTCTTTACTCCCGGTTGGCGCGAGGCCTTGTGCAGAAACCAACCCCACAGGATAAAAGGAGAGCCTGACCGTGATCGATGTCGTCGCCCGAAACTACGCGCGCTGGTTTGCGCCACCCCAGACTGCGGTGGGCACTGCGGTGCGGCAAGACATCGAATTGCTGCGCGTGCTGTCGGCCGCCGCCATCGTCTGGTTTCATTGCGGCGGCGTGGGGTCCAGCGGTGCCCACGCCGGGCTGATGGTGTTTGTCATGTTGTCGATCTTTTTTGCCGGCAAAGGCAAACCCGTGGCGCTGCGGGCGCGCCGCCTGTTAGTGCCGTGGTTGGTATGGGATCTGTTTTACGCGGGCTTCAACGTGGCGCGGGGGCAAACGGCGTTTCCGTTTTCGCATGGGCTGGTCTCAGCCGTGCTGGGCGGCTCGATGTTTCATCTGTGGTATCTGCCTTATATCTTTGCGGTGCTGGTGGCGCTGGACTTTGCGCGCAAGCGCATGGGCATGGCGCGCTTGAGCTGGCTGGGCCTGGCCCTGCTGGCGCTCAGCATGTTGTTTGCCCCGGGCATCGCCTATTGGGGCATCCACAATGGCACGCCGTTTATTGAATACAGCTGCGTGCTGCAATCGACTTGCTTCGGCATCTTTGTTGCCGGCTATACCAGCCTGCCCGTCTGGCCGCGTCGGTTGGCCCTGGCCGTGTTGGCGCTGATTGTCACCAGTCAGGTGGTGCGCAGTGGCCTGCCGATACTGGCGGTGGGGCCACTCGCCATGGCGTGGACCACATGGCTGCTGCTGTTTCGCCAGCCCCGGGCCTGGAGCGTGGATATGCGCCCGCTGTCCAACTGTGCGTTCGGGGTTTATCTATTGCATCCGCTGGTGCTGATGCTGGCCTTGCACTGGCAGGTGCCGCGCACCCTGCTACTGTCCCTGGGCGTATTTGTGGTCACGCTGGGCCTGGTGCTGCTGGCGCGCCGTTACGCCCCTGACTTTGCCCGCTACGCCTTATAAAGACATACGGCCGCCCCCGCCCGCGTTCTGGCATCAATAGGCAAAGCGTTGGTAGGCTTCGCCATCGGTTTCGATCACATCCTCAACCTGCGGCATGGTGCGCAACAGCCGCTGCGCCCGCGGGCTGAGCGCTTGATAGACATTGCGCGGCACATCGATGTGCACTTCCGGCCGGTAATACCAGCGCCGACTGTAGCCCAGCACCACCATGGGCCGTGGCGCTTCGGCATGATTGGGCGTGCCGCGATGCAAGGCGCGTACATCACGAATCATCACGTCACCCAACTGCATCGGGATGGCTTTGAGCGGTAGCTCGCCGCGCTCATAGGCCGCCATAGCGGCATGGCGGTTCATCCGGTGCGTACCGAGGGTGGTTTCAAACGGGCCATTTTCCAGCGTCACATCGCACAGCGGAAAGTTGACTGCCAGCTGGAACGACGGCGTTTCGGCCTCGCCTTCAAACAATTCGGGCGTATCGCGATGCACGTCCTGATAGGTGGAACCGCGCAAGGGCGTATCGCTGGCCAGTTGGCACAGTACCGGATCAGCCCCGGCCACACGCTCAACGATGGCGATGATGTCCGGGTCACAAAAGATCGCCTCATCGGCAAAGATGCCGTTAAACGGCAAGGTAATGTAATGCCGGTTCTGTCCGCGCACCGCAGTGCTGGAGGACTGCAAGCGGGTGCGCAGGATTTCAGCAAAGGCCTGCTGCCACGCCTGCAACTTCTGCACGGAAAAATGCTGCGGCAAAACCACCATGCCATCGCGCTCAAAAGCAGCGGCAAAGGCATCGTGTTGTTCGACGGTATAACGCATTGCAATCCTCGCTGGATGGGCCGACGCCCCGGGCAGCGGTTGCCCGGGAAAATCCATGATAGTGCGCCCGCGCAAAATCCACCGGGCCGCGCGCGCCCCGGCTTAACCGCGGCGCGCGGCTTCGATGGCGGCGATGTCGATTTTGCGCATGGTCATCATGGCGTCGAAGGCGCGCTTGGCTGCGGCGGGATCGGGATCAGTAACTGCAGCAGTCAAGGCCCGCGGGGTGATTTGCCACGACAGGCCCCACTTGTCTTTGCACCAGCCGCAGGCGCTTTCCTGACCACCGTGATCGACGATGGCATGCCATAAACGATCGGTCTCGGCCTGATCATCGGTGGCCACCTGAAACGAAAATGCTTCGCTGTGCCGGAACGCCGGGCCGCCATTAAGGCCCAGACAGGGAATGCCGAGCACGCTGAATTCCACCGTCAACACCTGGCCCTGTTGCCCGGACGGAAAATCGCCCGGCGCGTGATGGATGGCGTGGACGGCGCTATCGGGAAAGGTGCGCGCGTAGAACTCGGCGGCCTCTTGCGCCGTCCCGTCGTACCACAAACAGATTGTGTTTTTGCTGACCATACCGGCTCCGGAAGAATGCGCATCGGTGGCGCAATGTTCTTCTGGATAGACCATCGCGGCGCGGTCTGGCCCGGCACATGACGGCTGGACGCAACGCGCCCTAACCCATTTGCCCGTCGGGCCGCGCCCGCCAGTACATCGGCACATAGTGGGCGGCCCACGCCGCCAGCGTCAGCAAGGCCAGCGCGGCCGCCGCGCCCAGCAGCAGACTGGCCTGGGCGGGCAGGAATTCGGCCGCGATACGGGTCAGCGCCACGCCATGCACCAGCCAGTACAGCACGGCCGTTACCCGACCAATCAGCAAGGGACGGCCGGAATGGCCCAGCGTAACCCGCGTCACAAAGGCTAGCAGCATGCTGCAAAAAAAGCCGATGGTCAGTGCATGCAAGGGAGCGAGTCCGCCCAGATAGACCCCGCCCGCCGCCGCTGCCGCTTGCAGCGCGTACAACAGCAGCGCGATGCCCGCCCAGGCAAAGCTGGCGTGCAACATACCCAGCAAAGGCACGCGGAAACTGCGCCGCCATTGCCAACGCACGCTGGTCCACAGCAACAGTCCAGCAAACACAAAATCGGGCAAGGCGGTGTTGGCGTATGAGCTAAACAGCGCGCCGATGGCGAGCGCACCATGCGCCAGCGACAGGCCGGTCCATGCATACAACAAGCTATAGGGCCGCCAGACCACGTATGGCTGCAGCACCACCGAGGAAAAGAACGGCACCATGCGATGGCTGACCGTCAGAAACACCGGCAGCAAAAAGCCCCACACGCCCACGCTGACCACCGCTTGCGTCAGCCATGCCGCCGTAGTGACGGACGCGGCGCTGCTGGCCGCCCACTGCAGAACCAGCGCCAGCAGGCCGCAGCAGAAAGCGAGCAACACCATGCGGGCGTGACGTTGATCAGAAGCCTGACTCAAGCGAATGCGGCCGATCCAGATCGCAACAGCCCAGACCCAACCCAGCACATGCAAGGCATCGCCAAAGGCATGCAAGGGCGCGGCGATTTGCGCAGCGGCAATCAGCACCGAACCGCCCGCGTAGGTCAGTGTGGAGCCGGCCCATTGCCAGCGCGGCGGCGCGGTAACGCCCAGCCATTTCGGCCCGGCCGTGTTGATAAAGCCCAGCATGAAGAGCGGCAGAAAGCCGAACAACATCAGATCGGCATGCAGCCAGACCGGCGCCAGCACAAGCGCCGGCGCAATGCCGGCAGCGCGTTGCGCCAGCAACCATGCCCAGCCCCCAAAGCTGGCCAACATGACCACGCTGCCCATAAAAAAACCGACGCGATGCGGTGCTGCCATTAATTTGCGCATGGAGATGCCTTTGCCTGCTGCTTTAAATAAAAACCGGAAGATCTAAGCGCGCCGCGGCGCTGCTCTGTGCACGCTGAGCAACAAGGCGAGCGCAAACAGCAATACCGCGGCCACATTGCTGCTGCCCGCCCATTGCCACGCTGGCGTATCCGCAATCAGATCGGCCACGACGCGCCAGACCAGCGAGGTATGCAACAGCGCCAGGGGCAGATAGAACCAGGCGCGAAAGCGCACCCGCACGCCGCTGACGGCGGGGACGATAATGGGCGCATGGCCAAACACCATCGAAAATACAAAGCCAAGGAACACGGCGTGCAGGACCGCGTCGTAGCTGGCGCGGCCGGGCATCACAGCGCTGCCATCCACCAGCAACACCGCCCCGGCCAGTAGCAACCAGATATACCCGGCGCACAAGCAAAGCGCGATATAGCGCGGCAAACCCGGCATACGCAGATTGCGCCGCGCGATGTCGTAGCGCAGCAGCCAACTGCCCAGCAACACCAGCGCCATGCCCAAGCCCTGAGCCCAGCCCGCCGTCGCGCCCAGCGCCCCCGCAACCAGCAAAGCCAGCACCCACAGCAGCCGGGTCTGACTGTGGCGCTGGCGCGGCAACAAGCGGGTCAATTCCAGGCGTTCGGCGGTGATGGTCAACAGTAGAAACAGCATCCACCACGGCGTGGCCAGATAAACCACGCCGCGCCACCACCACAGCGCATCGCCCAATAGCAAAGCCAGTACAGCGGCCAGCAGCAAGGCATTAAACAGGGTGGTGTGGCGGCGATATAACAGCGCAGTGACCAGCGCCAGCACGGCCGCGCCCGACAGCAATAAAGCCAGGCCCGCCGCCGGCAACATCAGCGCCAGCACGCTGCCCAAGGCGAGCAATAACGGTGCGGCGGCACCCCAGGTCTGGCCCAACGCCACCGCGCGTTCCAGCGCGATCAGGCTGGCGAAGAAGCCACAGATCATCAGCGGGCCATGGCCGAGGATAAGCACACCATTGCGCGGCGGCAGATTCCAGCCCAGGCGCTGCAGGCCGCCAGTCAAACCCAGCAACAGCGCCATGACCGCCAGCGCCAACAACGGCAAGGCCAGCCGGGTTTTCATAGGCCGGGTTCCCAGCCAAAATGCGTGCGCGCTGCGGCGGACATGCACTGTGGCGTCCACGCCGGTTGCCACACCAGTTGCACGTCAAGCTGCCAGCCAGCGCCCAGTGCGGCCTGGGCTGCGGCGTAGACCTCGTCCTGCAGCAGCTTGCCCATGGGGCAGCTTGGCGTCGTCATGGTCATGCGAATGGTCACCGTCGGTGCGGCAACGTCTACGGCGTAGATCAGCCCCAGATCGACCACATTGATGCCGATTTCAGGGTCCAGCACCGTGCGCAAGGCGTTACGGATGGTGTTTTCGGTGGTATTGGGCATGGCAGGCGGTCCAGCGATCAAATCGCGTTTCAGGCTATCATCGCGTCTGCCTGTAATCAACATCTCAGATATATCTTTAAGGACGCAGCATGCGGCTGAATGTTTTTACCGATTATTGTTTGCGCACTTTGCTCTATCTGGGCGCGAACGACGGCGCCGTCGCCACCCGCGCCGATATCGCCGCCGCCTACGGCATTTCGGACGCGCACCTGATGAAAGTGGCGCACTGGATGGCACGCCAGGGCTATATCGAAACTGCACGCGGCAAAGGCGGCGGCATGCGGCTGGGGCGCGATCCGTCCAGCATCTGCATAGGCGAACTGGTGCGCGCCAGCGAACAAGATAGCGCGCTGGTCGAATGCTTTGATCGGGCCAACGCCCACTGCCGCATCCAGTCGGCCTGTCGCCTCAAGCATGTGCTGGCCGAGGCAATGGAAGCCATGTACAGCGTGCTTGATCGCTATACCCTGGCCGATTTGTTGATCGAACCGCAGCCACTGGCGCGCCTGCTGCAACTGCTGCCCTGACGCCGCGTGCATAAGCGTCACAACGCGATATATATTGACGTCACTCCCCGCTGCTACACCAAGTCGCCATGCTCGAAAAACAGGATTACGAAGCCCTCTCCGAATTCCGCTATCAACTGCGCCGTTTTCTGCATTTTTCTGAAAGCGCCGCCCGCCATGAAGGCATTACCCCGCTGCAATATCTGCTGTTACTGCATGTGCGTGGTTTTCCGGGCCGCGACTGGGCCAGCGTGGGCGAACTGGCCGAACGTCTGCAATTGCAGCAGCACGGTGTGGTGGCCTTGATTAGCCGGTGCGAAGACGCCGGGCTGGTGCGGCGGCAGAAAAACCTGCACGACCGCCGTCTGGTTGAAGTGCATTTGTTGCCGGCAGGTGCCGCAACGCTGGAACGCCTGGCCACCTTGCACGAGGCCGAACTGCAATCGTTGCAGGATGTATTCCGCGTGGCGCGGATTACCGCGTTCAATGATGCGGACGTGGCGCCGCCAGCCGCCGATAAGGCCTGAGCCACGCGGCCGGAATGCAAACAGCCCCGCCTGGGGCGGGGCTGCCAGCTCAGGCCCAGGCGCGTTACTGCGTTCCGTCCTGCGCCTGTTTTGCTTCAAATCGCAGCGATCCCACCATGCCGTTCAATACCGGCGTCATCTTCTGTAGCAGCGCTTTGGCGCGGTCCGGCCCATTGGCACTGACAGCCACGCATTGCAGGGTGACCGATTGCACATGCGTGGAACCGGCCCACATCAGCAGCTGGATATCGGCCTGACGGTTTTGCACCTGCTTGCTGCCCTGCATATGCAAGCGCGCCGCCGGGACCTCGGCAAATCGGGCGCGCTCAACCTGATCCAGCTTCAGGTCCACCCCCACCATTTGCGAAACCCGCTCGCGCAGCACCTGCTTTTTGCTGTCATCCAGCGTCTGCGCATCGCGGATGGCGGCATCGCTGACCGGATGCTCGTACACCGACGACATCACATGGCAGAACACGCCCTCGTCATCGCTGTTATTTGGCGCTTCGATCAAATACATCGGCCGCGCCACTTGCCCGGCCGGGGCAGCACTGGTCATGCGGCCGTGCCAGTGCGCGGGCAGGTCCAGCGCGACATCAAAGCCGGCAATTTCGGTGCGATCAGCATGGGCCACCGCCGAGTACGCCATTAAAGCCAACGCCAGCAGCATGCCAGCGCGGTTTGCCGTGGACTTTTTGCTTTTTACCGCCATCCATTTCTTCCCTGTTCAGTTTTTGGTATTGATCGTGCTATTACTGCACATCTTTATGACGCCGCCACGAAATACCCGCCGTGGTGTGAGTTTGATCCCGAATATTCCCGAATAAAGAAGCCAACCATGCGTGACTTTTATCCCGAAATCGAGCCGTACCAGACACAACGTTTACGCGTCGATGCGGTGCACCAGTTATATGTTGAAGAGGTCGGCAATCCCGATGGCGAGCCCGTCGTGTTTTTGCACGGCGGTCCTGGCGCGGGCATTTCGCCCGCGGCGCGGCGGTTTTTTGATCCGCAACGCTATCGCGTCATTCTGTTTGATCAGCGCGGTGCCGGGCAGTCCACGCCCATGGGCGAACTGACTGACAACACCACCTGGCATCTGGTGGCCGATATCGAAACCTTGCGCCAGCATATGGGCATTGAGCGCTGGATCGTTTTTGGCGGCTCCTGGGGCTCAACGCTGGCCCTCGCCTACGCGCAAAAAAATCCAGAACGCGTGGTGAGCCTGGTTTTGCGCGGGATTTTTCTGGGCCGACAGCACGAAGTGGACTGGCTCAATGGCGATGGTGTCGGGGCCTCGTGGATGTTTCCCGAGCGTTGGCAGCGCTATCGCGACTTTATCCCGCCAGAAGAACGGCACGACATGGTCGAAGCCTATTGGCGCCGTTTGAGCAGCCCCGATGCCGACACCCGTTTGCAAGCGGCGCTGGCGTGGGCCAGTTGGGAAGGCAGCATCACCACGCTGGTCCATACGCCGGATGAAGAAGGTCAGTTTGATACGCCCGAAAAAGCCATCAGCCTGGCGCGCGCCGAAGTGCATTACTTTCGCCACCAGATGTTTCTGCAGCCCGACCAGTTGCTGCGCGACATCGAGCGCATCCGGCATATTCCCGCCGTGATCGTGCATGGTCGCTACGACATGGTCTGCCCGGCCCGAACCGCATGGGATCTGGCCAGCGTCTGGCCAGAGGCCAGACTGATCTACACGCAAGCGGGCCATAGCTCGGTTGATCCGGAAACCCGCTCCGCACTGATCGAAGCCATGGACCAGCAGCCGCGCTAAAACACCGCGCCGCAAACTAAAACGGCAGCGCCTGCATGGGCGTTGCCGTTTTTTCTGCCGCCTGCAAGGCGGGTTTCAGGAAGGCGCGCCGCTGTCGTTGCTGCCATAAAACAAGCTCATATGATCGGCCCGCAGCGGCGGACGGGTGAGCAACACCGGCTGGTCATACTGCTCGCCGGAACGCTGCGCGCTCGCCGCGCTTTGCCCATCCACACACATCACCACAAACTCTTCGCCCGCTAACGAACCCAAGGCCTGCAGCAGATTATTACAGGCGCCCCACTCGATGCGGTCATCCAGACCCGTCGGGTTAAGCTGCGCAATTTGCAGTTGCATGGCTTTGATCAGCCGCTCGATGCTGGGCCGCGCAAAATGTATCGATTCCATCGCACGAATGCTCCATGAATGCCCGCGACAGATATCGCAGGTGCAATCAGCATACGCCGGAAGCCGGGCCACACTCTGTGCGCTGGCAAACGGTAGGCGGCGTGGTTGATGCGCGTCAGCGCAGCGCTGGCGCGCCCACGGCCGGGTACGCGTTCAAGCGCATAACTGTCCAATCGTGACAGCCAAATATCAGAAAACAACAGGCAGCCATTTGATTTATGTCGGCGCATGTCAGATAACACAGGCGGATCACGCTGGCGCAACACGAGAAACCATGTCCGGGCATGGGTTGTGACGGCTGCGATCCGCCCTCCAACCTACACTCAGGATCTCTGCCATGAAGTTTCGTCCACGACTTGCCCTTGTGTCCGCACTCAGCCTGCTTTCCAGCGTCGCAATGGCGCAGGTGCAGCCGGTTACGGCGCATGACTACATCACGTTTACCTTGAGCGGCGACGCCACCTTTGTGGGCGCGCCCTATATCTGGAACATGTACGCCAACGCCGGCGGCTATTCTTTGGCACCGTCAGACAGCCTGAACTGGAGCATAGGCAGCAGAGACAGCACTGCGTCGTTGGTAACCAGCGGCACCAGCACCACATTCAGCTTCCAGCTGGATGCCAGTTCGTTGTGGGCCGGCTATTTCATTACGCCCTCAATCACGCGAGCCATTGCAGTGGGTGCCGGGGGTGGCACGCTGACCATCAGCTACGACGTCTTTACCGACATCCCGGCGTCACAAGCCGACCTCGATTTCGGATTTTATGGCCAGCTGTACGAAAACGGGGTCGATCTGGGTGTGGGTAACAACCACTACGCCGCTGGCGCCCTTGCCGACCCCGCCATCGGCCAGTCGGCGCAAGACAGCAACACCGTGAGCTTTGCCTTGAGCGCGGCCAACCCCAACAGCGCCATTTCGATCGATCTGTCGCTACTCAACAACGGCGCGGCTGCCGCGCCGGTGCCGGAACCGGAAACCTGGGCCCTGATGGGCATGGGCATGGTGGGCGTGCTGGCGGCAGCACGTCGACGTCGAGCAGTAGCGCGTCAAGCCGCCTGAAACCCGGCTTGATCGCATCACGTCCGCCGCAGCAGGGCGGGCGTGATGCCTGCGGCTACGCGTCGCGCAAAGCCTGCGCCAGAAACGGCAGGCTGATATCCATGCGGTAATCGATGCTGCTGTGGTTATCGACAAACTCTTCATAGCGATGCGGCACGCCGGCGGCGGTCAGCTTGTTGCGCAGCTGGCGATGGCCAAAAATCATGTTGTATTGGTCGAGGGTGCCGCAGTCGATATACAGGCCTTTCAATCCCTTTAGCGCATCAATCTGGGTATCCACCAGCCGGACCGGATCAAACGCCAGCCAGTTGTGCCAGCGCTCGGCGATCAACTCGCCGGTATCCAGATCCACCGGCAAGCGCAATCCCAGATACTGGTCTGGCGCCGGATCGTAGGTGGCGCCCATGGCCAGCATCATCAGGGCGTGGATATCGTCATCGGAGGGTTTTTTTGCTGCTTCGAAATAGCGCATAAAGCCTTCAATGCCGCCGTGTTTTTCCAGCGTCATCAAGGCCGGATAGACGTCGGGCAGATAGACAATATCGAAAGCCATATCACCCGAATGGCACGCTGCCGCCGACCAGATATCGCTGCGCTTGAGCACATGCCACATCGCGCCAAAGCCACCCGAGCTTTTGCCGAACACGCCGCGCCGCCCGGCCCCGCCGCAGGCAAACTGCTGTTCGACCGTGGGCAACATTTCGTCGATCAAAAAATCTTCCCAGCGCCCCATCACCGCGCTGTTAACGTACTGATTGCCCCCGAGCCGGGTAAAGCAATCCGGAAACGCCACGACGGCAGGCTGCATTGCGCCACTGGCCATCAGCCGGTCCAGCCGTTCGGGCGCGCTTTCACCCAACCCTTTCCAGTTGGTATGCGCCGGGCCGCCGCCGGTATAGCCGACCAGATCCACCAGCAAGGGCAGGCCACGACCATCATGCCCGGCAGGCACGTACACATCGACGATGCGACGTGGCGCGTCACCGAGAAAGTTGTCTGCCAACACGTGGCTATCGATGTGCAAACGGTGGACGCTGCCGGTGGCGATGCTGTGGTCTCTGCGCATGGCTGAACTCGAAAAGGAAGGTGAGAAGCCTGAATCCTGGCAGGCACTCCGCCACGCGGCAAGCAAGGCCAATGCGGCACGGGGCGGGTCACGATCCACCCCATGCCCATCGTAGTCAGCGCCTCACATAGGGTGGGTCAAGACCCACCAATCAAAGCCGGGGACAAGAACGCAATGGCAACGCCTTGCTCGATGGCTTTGCTGGCGGGTCTAGACCCACCAATCAAAGTCGGGGACAAGAACGCAAGTGGCAACGCCTTGCTCGATGGCTTTGGCTGGCGCGTCTAGACCCACCAATCAAAGTCAGGGACAAGAACGCAAGTGGCAATGCCTTGCTCGATGGCTTTGGCTGGTGGGTCTAGACCCACCCTATGCGATCACACCCGTTTGCGCTCCGGCAAGCGCCACGCCAGCAAGCCCATCAGCGGCAGGAATGAACACACCTGGTAAATCGCATCGATGCCCCAGCGATCAGCCAGGCCGCCCAGCAAGGCGGCGCTGATGCCGCTGACGCCAAAGATAAAGCCAAAGAACATCCCGGAAATCATGCCGGTGCGGCCCGGCACCAGTTCCTGGGCAAACACGATGATGGCCGGGAATGCCGACGACAGCACTACCCCGATCACCACGCTCAGCGCCAACGTGAGCGGCAAGTTGGCGTAGGGCAATGCCAGCGTAAACGGCAGCGTGCCAAGGATGGACCAGGCAATCACTTTCTTCTGGCCGATGCGATCCACCACCGGGCCACCCATCACCGTACCGGCGGCGACTGCGGCAAAGAAGACAAACTGGCACAGCTGCGCATCATGCGTGCTCAGCCCGAAGCGATGCATGATGAAGAAGGGATAGAAGTTGGTGAAGCTGGCCAGGTAAACGTATTTGGACAGCAGCAACAGCACCAGGATCAGCATTGCGTTGCGGATTTGCGTATTGCTCAAGGCGGGCAGACTGGCTGCTTTGGCACGCGCTGCATGCGCCGGGTTGCGGGCGCGTTCACGCAGCACATCGCGATACCAGCGGCTGAGCGCAGTCATGATGACGATGCCAACGATGGCCGCGATGCCGCCCCAGGCCATGCCTTTCTCGCCTTGCGGCAGCACGATAAACGCGGCCGCCAGCGGGCCTAGCGCCGAGCCGATATTGCCCCCCACCTGGAACAAGGACTGCGCCACCCCATGCGATCCGCCCGAGGCCAGCCGGGCAATGCGTGATGATTCGGGATGGAAGATCGACGAGCCCAGGCCCAGCATGGCCGCCCCGGCCATCAGCCCGGCATAGCTGCCGGCAAACGCCAGCAGCATCAGTCCGCACCCGGAGGCCAACATGGCAAAGGGCAGCGCAAATGGCTTGGGATGTTTGTCGGTATAAAAGCCTATAAACGGCTGCAGGATGGACGCGGTGATCTGGTACACCAGCGCCAGATAGCCGATCTGGGCAAACGACAGATTGAAGCCGCCGCGCAAAATCGGATAAGCCGCAGGCAGCAGCGCCTGCAACATGTCGTTGAGCAAATGGCAAAAACTGACGGCGCCCAGCACGTGATATTGCGTGCTGCTACTGCGGGGCGCGGGCAGAGGGATGGCGGTGGAGGTCATGGCTCGCTCGTCATGGTAGGGGTCGATAAAACACGCCGGGGTGGCGCGCCAGGCTAGGCATCGATGCGCTAGTCGTGATACTAGTGGCGGGCGGCAATGGCCCGCCATCGACAATGGGCCTACTACTTATGAGTGTCGGCCATGGTGCGTGAAGTCCATATTGAAGACATCGAACATCTCGCCAAGCCCTTGGTGGCGACGGGCAACGACTACGACGACGGCCATCGTATTGCGCCGCATACACACCGCCGCGGGCAGTTGTTATCCAGCAGCAGCGGCACCGTGGTGGTGACGACCGAGCACGGCGCATGGGTGATGCCGCCGCAGCGTGGCATCTGGATTCCGCCCGGCCTGACCCATGCGGTGCGCTGCATCGGCCAGGTGCGCATGCAAAGCCTGTATCTGAGCCCCGAGCATCTGAGCGATATGCCCGCGCACAACCAGGTGGTGCTGATTACGCCGTTTATGCGCAGCCTGCTGGCCGAAGCGCTGGATGTGCCGCTGGCCTACGCGCCGCATAGCCGCCACGCCGCACTGATGACGCTGATCGAGCACGAACTGCGCAGCATGCCCGCGCTGCCGCTGTCGCTGCCCTACCCGGTCGACGCCCGCATCGCGGAACGTTGCTTCGCTTTTTTACGTCAGCCGGAAGTGCACCAGACCGCCGAGCAATGGAGCGCCGAACTCAAGATGAGCGTGCGCACGTTCAGCCGCATCTTCCGCCGCGAAACTGGATTGAGCTTTGTTGCCTGGCGCCAGCAAGCTTGTCTGCTGGTGTCGTTGCCGCGCCTGGCCGCAGGCGTAAGCGTTACCCGCGTGGCGCTGGACCTGGGCTATGACAACCCGGCCTCGTTTACCACCATGTTCAAACGCGTGCTGGGGGCGGCGCCGCGCGATTATCTGCGCCAGGCCCAATAGCACCCGCACGCCAGGCTGGCGCAGGCCGCGCTGCGGGGCCGCAGCGCCGCCATGTATACTGCCGCCTATGACCGACACCCCGCTCCCGCCCGCCTCCGACACCGAAGGCACCCTCCCCGATTCCGCCACCACGCAGCTCAATGCTTATCTGCAGCAGCAGCGCGCGGCGTTGATTACCAGCGACAACAGTTACGCCGTCTCAGTACACGGCGACATTACCGTCAACAAGCGCGTGATTCCGTATCACGTGGTGCCCGACGACGGCTATCTGGCCAAGACCAACAAATGGCGGCGCATGGATAGTTCGGCGCGGCTGGAGCTGCTGCAGGCGCGCTGGAATCCGGCGGCGCGGGCCAAACTGGAAGCGCAACTGACCGAGTGCGCGCAAAACGTGTTGAAGATTGCGCAATCGGCCGAGCTTGACCCCGGCAGCGCGCTCAACGCCTTGCAGGGTCGCTACGAGCTGGCACGCGTGCGGTGCAAGCTGGCGCTGGAGCGGATCGAAGACCAGGCCGGTAGCAGTGTCGAAGACCGCCAGGCGCGGCAAACGCGCGATGCGGTCAATCTGTCTTTGTATCCCGAGTCTTTTGTGGTGGCGCAAAGCATGTCGCGCCACTTTATTGCCGTGCTGGGCCCCACCAACTCCGGCAAGACACATGCCGCGATGGAACATCTGGCCCAGGCCGAGACCGGTGCCTATCTGGCCCCCTTGCGTTTGTTGGCACTGGAAAACTATCGCCGTTTGCAAGATGCGGGCGTGGCGGTCAGCCTGATTACCGGCGAGCAACGCAAGCTGCATCCCGATGCCACGCACGTGGCCAGCACGGTAGAGATGCTCAACCCCAACAAGCCGATCGAAGTGGCGGTGATCGATGAAATCCAGCTGCTGGATGATCCCGATCGCGGTGCCGCGTGGACGGCCGCCGTGTGTGGCGTGCCGGCGAAGATCGTCTATCTGTTGGGCGCGGCCGAAGCGCAGCCCGCCATTGAGGCGCTGGTCAAGCGCGTGGGTGGCACGCTCGAAGTCATTCACAAAGAACGCATGTCGCCGTTGCAGATGGACCCGCAGCCGCTGGGCAGTTTGCGCAATCTGAAGCCGGGCGATGTGTTGATCGCGTTTTCACGGCGTGATGTGCTGAACTGGCGCGATCAGGTTCTGGCGCTGGGCATGCCGGTATCGGCCATCTACGGCAATCTGTCGCCGGAAGTGCGCCAGGCGCAGGCGGAGCGGTTTATCACGGGTGAGACCCGCATCGTGGTGGGTACCGACGCCATCGGCATGGGTCTGAATACGCCAGCGCGCCGGGTGATTTTTACGACGTCGCACAAGTGGGATGGCTACGCCGAGGGCACCATCAGCGCGGCGCTGGCCAAGCAGATTGCCGGGCGCGCCGGGCGATTTGGTGAGCATGAAGCCGGCTTTGTCGCGGGCCTGGATGCGCAGACGCACAAAGTGATCGGCAGCTTGTTGCGGCAAAAGCTGGAACCCTTGCCCGCCACCGGCTTCTTTGTTGCGCCCAACCTTGATTATCTGCAGCAGATTGCCAACGCCAGCGGCCAGACGCGCCTGCAGGCCTTGCTGGAACTGTTTACCCGGCACATCAACGTGCACGACGAATTCTTTTTGCCCGCCAACCTGACCGAGCAAATGGAAAAAGCCAAATGGCTGGATACGCTGACGCTGTCGTTGCCGGATCGCTTTGCCTTCAGCCTGTGTCCGATCTCGACCAAGGTACCGATGCTGGAACGCGCCTTGCAGGATTGGGCCCGCATCCGCGCCACGCGCAAACAAGCGCCGTTGCTGCGCATGGAAGGCATGGGTGGGCGTAACGAGCTGCAGTATCTGGAAGACACCTGCAAGCTGTATGCCGCCTATGCATGGTTGGGTTACCGCATGCCCGAGACTTTTCCGAGTGGAGAGATGGCGCAATCGCTGATGCAATCCACCTCAGAGAAAATCGATCATCTGCTGCAAGCGCAGAACACGCATCGACGCCGCGACGGGCACGGCAAGCCGCGTCAGGGCGGCTTTGGGGACAAACGGGGTGATAAACGCGGCGGACATCTGCGCCACCGCAGCAAGTAATACCGGGGCCCGCCCGGCACGCACGGCGGGCCTTATTGTTGCGGAGCGGGTGTTGGCGCCGGTGCGGCGCCTTCACCCGGACCCAAGGGCAAACGCACTTCAACGCGCGTGCCCTTGCCCGGCACCGAGATCAATTCAAAGTCGCCGCCACGCGCCACTATGCGTTGGCGCATGCCCAGAATGCCGTGCGTGCGCGGCGTATTGCGCGCTTCTTCGGTCATGCCGATGCCGTTATCGGCTACGGTAAACCAGATTTCTTCCGGATCAAGTTGCAACAGCAAATCAACGCGCGTGGCCTGAGCGTATTTGGCGGCATTGGTCAGCGCTTCTTGCGCCACGCGGAACAATGCCAGCGAGATATCTTCCGGCAGATGCTGCGCCTTGACGTCGAGATCAAGCCCGAGTTGCCAGCCATTGACGTCGGCCATCTCACCAGCGGCAAATTCCAGCGCTTCGACCAGGCCAAATTGCGTCAGCAAGGTCGGGCGCATGCCGTCGATGATGCGGCGCTTCATCTGGATGGCTTCAGACAGGTTGTTGAGCACGCGCTGCAATTTGTCCTGGATTTCCGGCACGCTATCGCCCAGCTTGCGCGCCGACCAACTGACGTCGATGCGCGCGGCAGTCAGGATCGAGCCCAACTCATCGTGCAGCTCCCGCGCCAGCTGCGATTTTTCGGCTTCGGTCACGTCCTGCAAATGGCGCGCCAGCTCTTCCAGTTGCGCGGTGCGCTCGCGCACTTGCAGATCGAGCAGATCGTTATGTTGTTCCAGCTCATGCATCAGCCGCGATTGCGCTTGCAGGCTGTCGTTGAGCAGGCTGGCCTGGCGGCGCAAGGCGGCTTCGCGTTCAAATGCGGCCGAGACGTCACTGACCTGGATCACGCAAAAATGCTGGCCGGACGAGTGTCGCAACGGCAGGATCTGTATCGCCTGATGCATGCGGTCATGCCGCGCGCCAGCCGGGTTGCCATACAAGGGCAAAGGGTTGCGGTTGAGCGAGCCGGTCAGTATTGCCGGTTGATGCAGCAACAAGGCTTGCTGGATGGCCGCCTCAAACCGGGTGCCGCTCAAGCCCGGAAACAACTCGAGCACCGGCTTGTTCAGCGCCGTCTTGCGCTCGATGCCGGAATGGCGCGACATCCAGTCGTTCCATTCCAGTACCTGCATCGCCTGGTCGACCACAATCACACCCAGATTGAGCGTGACCAGCACTTGCTCACATAAGGGGCCGATTTCCACCATTTGCTCTTGAGTATCCATGCCTTAGCTCCGCATGGCTTTCTGGATAAAGCGTTCGATACGTTCAACAAAACCCTGATACGAACGCACATCCTGCACGAACGCCACATGGCCGCTGATTTCGTATTTCTCTACCGAGAAATCGATATGCAGCAGCATGACCACTTGTTCTTGTTCATCGCTGGCGCCCTGCATGATTTCCACACAATCGCCCTGCTTGAACACCGGCAGCGAAATCGAAAACTCGCCTTCCAGCAGATTGGTGATGGTGCCGATGCAGGCATTCAGGATGATATTGCCCACCTCCGTCAGCGCTTCGCGTTCGATTTCGGACACAAAGGTCAGATCAACCGATTCGCCCAACATCAGCCGCACCAGTTGCAGGCTTTTTTCTTCCGGAAAAATCAGGATGGCATCGGCGCCAAATTCGCCGCGCAGTACCTGGGTAATGCTGCAGACACGGCGGCCAGTCCCACCCAGCACCAATGCCGCTTCTTTGCGTTGCATCAGGCGCACGGACGGAATGCTTAGCGTGACTTCTTCGTTCACCAGCGTCGACAAGGCCGCGGCGGCGCGGCCCATGCCGATGTTGAAGACCTCCTCAAGCGTTTCTTTCTGCAGTTCAGTCAGCACAATATTCATGGCGTTTACATTCCGAACAGAATTTTGCGGACGCCTGCTTCGTTGATGGGTTTTTCGACCACCGCCACAAAGAAGATGCCCAGGCCTTGCAGTTTGCGTCGCATGCTGTCCTGGATATTGGCGGTTACGATGGCGATTTTGGCGGTCGGGCACACTTCGGCGATGCGTTGTGCGGCTTCCAGACCATCCATCTCAGGCATGTTCAGGTCGAGCGTAACCAGATCAGGCGTGACCGTCTTCAATTTTTCCAGCGCATCAACGCCGGACCTGGCATGCACAAATTGCCAGTCCGGCATCTGATCCGAAATATGGTTTTGCACCATCATGCGTGATACGGAGCTGTCGTCCACGATCAAGACGGTTTTTACGTCGCTTGCCATGCTTTTCCCTTTGCTGGTTGCTACCAGGTCTGTGTTTTGTGTCTGTGTTGCCGTAATGGCTTTACGTTGTTGTTTTAGCTTGCGCGTAGCGTGCTATTGCACACGATAGTTACAAACGGGTCTGTCGGTGCGCCGCCGACCCGAGCGCCCGCGCATAGCACGATCTGCCACAAGGCGGCGTGCAAATGGCGGCAGCCACTCAAATCAAGCGGCGCGGCCGGGTGTTCCAGCAAGGCATTCAATAGCGGCTGCGCGTCGCCGACCGGACAAATGCCGCTCAGCGTGATACGACCGTCCTGTACTTGTACGCTCATCGCACCAGCCCCGCCGGATTAAGAACCAGAAAAACTTCGCCGGTGCCAGCCATCGCCGTTCCTACATATTGCGGCAAACCGGCCAGGGCACCTTCCAGCGGCCGGATCAGTACATCGACCGTATCCAGCAACTGATCCACCAGCAAGACAAAATCGCCAGGCGCGGTGGTGATATGCAGGGCACGGCCGCGCTCGCCCGACACCAGTTGCAGCAAGCCGGCCAGATCGAACACGGCATACATTTGCTGGCGCCACACCAGCGTTTGCGCGCCCTTGACGCTTTGCAGAGTAGTGCGCGCCAGCGGCAGCGATTCGACCAGGCTGCTGACCGGCAGGCCAAACAGTTGCCCGCCCGCTTTAACCAGCAATACGCGCGACAACATCATGCTGACCGGCATGCTCAGATTAATCCGCGTGCCTTCGCCCGGCGTGCTGGCCAGCTGCACTTCGCCGCCCAGTTGCCGCAACGTGGTCCGCACCACGTCCATGCCCACGCCGCGCCCGGAAATCTCCGAGACGCCGGTCGAGGTGGAGAAGCCGGGTTCAAACACCAGTTGCAACAGCGCTTCATCGTCGATGCGCTCGGCGCGTTCGGCATCCAGCAAGCCTTGCGTGCGGGCGCGCTGTCGTACTTTAGCCGGATCGATGCCAGCGCCGTCATCGCTGATTTCCAGCACCACCCGTTCTTCGTGCTGTTGTGCGTGCACGCGCAAACGCCCTTGCGGTGGTTTGCCCGCAGCGCGGCGTACGTCCGCGTCTTCGATGCCATGATCCAGCGCGTTGCGCAGCAAATGCACCAGCGGCTCGTGCAAGGCGTCGACCACCGCCTTGTCGGCAAAGGCTTCGCCGCCGCTCAATTCAAAATCAACCGGCTTGCCCAGCTTGCGTTCCAGGCTGCGCACCAGTCGCGGCAAGCGCTCAAACACGCGTTCCAGTGGCACCAGCCGCATCTTTTGCACCACATTCAGCAACTGGCCGATTTGCCGGTCGAGTTGCTGCATCGGCGCCGTGAATGCCAGCTGCATTTGTTGCGCATTGATGGTGCTTTGCAGGGTATGGCGGGTGATCAGCAATTCGCTGAGCAAACCCAGCGCCTCGTCCACTTGCTCGGCGTTGATGCGTAAGCGTTCCGTGGCAACCGTCGCCGCCACCGGCACCGCAGCGGCGGCCCCGGGCGTGCAGCTTTGCAGCAGCTGGGTAATCGCGGCCACCAGCGCATCGGCTTGCAGGGTGGGCGCGTCTGTTTCGGGGCGCACGCCGTCCAGCACGCTTTGCATATCCAGCGCGCGCGCCACATTGGCCACCACCATGCGCACCGACGGCAACACCACCGGCAGGCGTTCTGGCGCCGACGCAACCAGCACATCGCGCTGCTGTTTCAACAAGGTCAGATGCAGCGGCAAGCGCGTTTCAGCGCTGCTGACATCGGGCGCGGCGGGCGCCAGGGCGTTCCAGTCGGCCTGTTCGTGATGGATGGCGTAATCGAGCAGATAACGCAGCGCAGTCGGAGCGGCCTGCGCCGCCAGCAGCGCTTCCAGCCACAGCGCGGTACTGCGGGCACGCGGTGTGGGCGGCACGGCGGCCAGCAGGTCGGCGGCCTGATCCAGCAAGCTGCCGGTGCGGCCATCGTTCAATGATTTGAGTAGCGGCGGCAGCACTTGCGCCAGCGCTTCGTCACGCGCGGGCAACTGGATCAGCTGCAAGGGCTGGATTTCGTACACATCAAATTCGCCGCTGCAATCGGCCTTGATTTTGGCCAGCGCCGCTGGCGTGGCATGGCTCAAGGCAAACCACGTGAGCAGATTGCGGAACGGGTCGAGCTCCGCCAGGGCTGGCAAGGGCTGCGCTGCGCTAAAGCCCAGCGCCAGCAAATCGTCGATCTGCCGCAGGTTATACAGCGGGTCTTCGCCCGCAAAAAAAGCGCCCTCATCGGGGCGGTAACGCAGCAAAGTCAGCGGACGCTGGGTCTGCAACGCCGCCTGCAGCGCGCGTATCCGGTCTGCTTCGGGCAAGCAGCGCAACCAGGCAGCCTGCAACGGCGGCGTGACCCGCGCTTCGGCTTCGGGCCCGGCTCCGGGCGCATGCGCGGCCAGGCGAGCCTGCAAGGCGGCATCGTCGCTGAGCGGCGCATCGGCTTCGATCTGGTCTATCCATTCGCTTAACTGATCGGCCACCTCAAACAACACGTCCACCAAGGCCGTATCCAGCGTCAACGAACCATCACGCACCGCTGCCAGCACCGTTTCGCCGTTGTGCGTCAGTTGCGTCACCGGCTCGTAATCAAACAAGCCCGCATTGCCTTTGATGGTATGAAACGCCCGGAACAAGCGATGCACGCTCTGCGCATCGGCGGCACCGCGCCGGGCCAGCGCCAGCACCTCGCCCATATCGCCGATCAATTCGCGACTTTCACCAATAAACCCGGATAACAGCGGATTCATGCGTGGGCGCCGCCCGTAAGCATATCGGCGTACACCACCAGCTCGGTGGCATCCACCGGTTTAAGCAGGCACAGATTAGCGCCGGTCTGGGTGGCGCGTTCGCGGTGGCGTTCCAGCGCTTCGGTGGTAATGATCATGGCCGGGGTCGCGCTGGAGCGCGCGTCTTCCCGCAGCGCCGCCAACAGGCTGTAGCCATCCATGCGCGGCATGTTTACATCGATCACAAACAGATCAAACGTATCGACCAGCGCTTTTTCCAGCCCTTCGATGCCATTGGCGGCTTCAGCCACGGCATAGCCCGCGGCCTCCAGGATTTGCCGGTGATACAGACGCACTGTCGTAGCGTCATCAACAATCAGAACCCGTTTCATATCAGCCTTCTCCTGACGGCTTTTGGTACACAATCACCTCGCCCAGGCGGCGCGCCCGGAACAACGGTGAGATCCGGCTCATGGATTCGGAATGTCCCAGGCAGATATAACCACCTGGCACCAGCACTTCAAATAGATTATCGGCAGCCAGCCGACGTGACACTTCATCAAAATAGATCAAGAGGTTGCGGCAGAACACCACATCAATCGGCCCGACCTGACGCACCGAATTGGCGTCGGTCACATTGACGGCAACAAAGCGCACACAATCGCGTACGTCCTGGTCCAGCACAAAGTGGCCTTTGTCGTCTTGCGCGGCAAAATACCGCGCCCGCACCTCGGCTGGCAAGGCGTGCACGGCGCGCGCGCTGTAAATGCCGGCGGTGGCCGCTTGTAACATCGCGGTATCGATGTCACTGGCGATGATTTCGATGTCCACTTCGGCCAGCGCGGGCCAGTTTTCCATCAGCCATAAGGCAATCGAATACGGTTCCTCGCCCGAAGCACATGGGATCGACCAGATGCGTAAGGGCGTGCCCGCCTTTTTGCGGCTGAGCACGTCGGGCAGGATATGTTCGCTGAGCGCGCGAAACTGGTATTCCTCGCGATAAAACCAGGTTTCGTTAACGGTCATGGCGTTGATGACGGCTTCCATCAACTCGGCATGGCCGTGGCGCAATACGTCGTACCAACCTCTGAAGCTGGTAAACCCGGCATCCCGGATGCAGGCCACCAGGCGTCGGTCTACAAAATAGCGGCGGCCATCGTCAAAGTAGATTCCGGTCTTGCGATAGAACAACTCGCGAAATGCGGTGTACTCCTCTGCAGAAATTGCCACCGTCGCATCGCCGTATTGCTCGGTCATGTCATTCCTGGCCAGAGATATTGCGCAGTGCCTGGCTGACTGCCAGCTGCAGAAACGGTCGCCCGGAAAAGCGCTGCGCAACTTCGCGCAGGGCGCTTACATGCCGCTGTTCACCAATACGGCCGAGCAATTCAGCCGCAGCGGCACAGACGTTTTCTTCGTCATCGCGCTGCAATTGCAAGGCCATCAAATCGGCGGTGGCGGCGTCAGTGTTCTCATCCAGAATGCTGATGGCGTAAATGCGCAGATTGACGTCGGACGAGCGCAGCAATTGCGCCGCCACCGGCAACACCTGGCCGGACATGTCACGCAGTGCATCCATAACCTCGTTGCGCAAGGTAATCGGCGCGTGGTCCAGCAATTGCGCCAGCTCACGCGCGGCATTGGCATCGGCGCTGCGTACCAGCGTGGTCAGGATGCGCTGGCGTTGCGTGGCCGAGGGGTCGGTGCGCAAACGCGCCACCGCTTCGCTGACGTCCATATCCGCCAACATGGCATGCGCAATGACGGGGGATGGGGTCGCTACATCTTTTTTAACGAGGGGCATCATGTCTCCTTACACGTTGTTACCAAGGGGGTCTGAGCCACTTCTGCAAGTGCTGTGGCGATGGCCCACGCCGGCATGATCCGGGTGGCACCGCCCAGCTCGATCAATGCGCGCGGCATACCGTAAACCACCGCGCTTTGTTCTGATTCGGCAATGGTCAAGCCACCGCCACGGTGTATTTCTTTCATGGCACGCGCGCCATCGTCGCCCATGCCTGTCAACAACACGCCCACCAACTGCGGCGCGCTGAACAACTTGAGCGCGCTCTCTACCAGTGCTTCTACCGACGGATGCCACGGCCGGCTATGGTCCTGCGGCATCGGCAACAGCATCGCACCGCCCGGTCGCGACACCAGTTGCAGATCTCCACCGCCATGCGCGATATGAATCACGCCGTTTTCCAGCGGCCGCAGGCTGGTTACTTCCACCACCGGCAGATTGCACAATCCCGCCATGCGCTGCGCAAACAGGCCGGTAAACGTCGCCGGCATATGCTGCGCCACCACCACCGGCCACGGAAAATCAGCTGGCAACGCGGGCAGGATGTCTTCCAGCACGCGCGGGCCGCCGGTCGAGACCCCGATCAGCACCACGCGCTCAGGTTCTTTGCTCACCGGCCGCGGCGCCAGCGGCACCGGTCGCGCGGGCGTGCGCAGACTGGGGCGCGGCGCCGACACGTGCGCTTGCGCCGCCAGCCGCACTTTGGCCAGCACATCGGCTTTCCAGGCCTCGCTATCGGCCATGCTGCGCGGTTTTTCCACGCATTCGACCGCACCGAGGGCCAATGCCTGCAGCGAGGCAAACGTGCCTTTGGCGGTCAGCGACGACAGCATCACCACCGGGGTCGGGCGCTCCACCATGATGTGGCTCAGCACCGTTAAACCATCGGTATCCGGCAAACCCACATCCAGCGTAATCACATGCGGGGCAAACTCGGGCAACGCCGCCAGCGCCTCTCTGCCGTTGCGGCACACGCGTAATTGGTATTCACCCGTGTCGCTAAACAACTGGGTCAGCACCTGGCGCATCAGCGCCGAATCTTCAACAATCAACAGGCGGATCATGTCGGCTCCGCCACCAGCGCGCGCAAAGCGCCCGCCGGGTCGAGTTGCAGCAGTGCATCGGCCTGCAGCAAGGGCAACATCGGCGTTTGTGCGCCACGGTTGATCAATTGTTTGATCAGTTGCGCCTGTAAGGGCTGCAACGCCGGGGCTTCGATCAGCTGGTCGGCATGCAGGGTAAACATCTCGCGCATTTCGTCGACCAGCAGCCCGCTGAGCGCGCCCCCGATCGGCAGGATCAACACCCGCGCCGTGGCCGGGATGGCGCCGGGCGTGGTTTGATTCAGCAGCGCCCGATAATCCAGCACCGGCACCGACTGGCCACGCCACTGCAACATGCCGCAGACGTAATCCGGTGCATTGGGCACCCCTTGCAAGCTTTGCGGTACGCGGACCACTGCGTCGGCGGCACTGAGCGGCAGGGCAAAACGATGTTCACCCATGCGCAATACCAGCACGTCTTCAAGCGCCTCAACTGCGGCCATGGGGGTTTCCTTTTCAACAGCGGCGCTTGCGGCACCCGCCTGCAGGCGGGCATTGCTCAGCAAGCGTTCCAGATCCAGTACGGTGACTTGTGCATCGGGTGCGTGCGGGTCGTGGTACACCGCGCCGACATCCTGCAAATCACTACGTTGAGCCAGCAGCGGCGGCACCGCACGCAAGGCGCTGGCGGGCACGCGCAGGATGGTGCGCAAACGGTCGACGGCCAGCGCTACGCGCTCATGCCCGTGCCGCACTGCCAGCCATTCCGCTTGCGTCTGCGCCGGCAGTTCCCAATGTTCGCGCAAGTTCAGCTGCGGCAAGGCGGCCAGCGCGGGGGTGAGCTGGCGCGCGACATGTTCGACCAGCGGCAGCGGCACCGCATACAAGGCGTCGCCGACGCTGAATACCAGCAAATCCTGGTCGGGATCAGCCGCGCGCTCGGCGGCCACGGCGGACCGGGTCAGATCACGGTCAAGGCTGGCTGGCGCCTGGCTGGGCAAAACCACACTGGCGCGCAACAGATCGGCCAGTGCGCTGAGCGTCCAGCCTTCGCGATCCGCGCCTTCGACCGCATCCACCCACAGACCGCAGCGCAATGGCTGTTGCAACACCACAATGCGGGCGCCGCGCAAGGACTGATCCGTACGCTGACCCGACGCCAGTAGCTGGCTCAAGCCAAACACCGGCAGCGCGCTGCCCTGCCAGTTGATCAGACCGAGTACGGCATTGGGTGACAAGGGCAGCGGCGTCAGCGTGCCGGGCCGGATGACGGCAGCGATGGCGGCCAAAGGCAGGCCCACGCGTTGCCGCGCGGCCACACACATCAGGAATTCGCCGCCAGGCGCGGGCGCTTGTTCTGCCAGAGGTTCGGCGGGCGCGGCGGGGGCAAGCGAGGTGGTCATCACAGACTCTGCAATTCTTCGGCCAGCGCGGCCACATCTTCGACCGCCTGCGCCAGTTCTTGCGCGCCCTGCATCTGTTGGCGCGCGGCGGTGGCAGCCACCGCTGTGGCCTGCCGCGCCTCGGCCGCAGCCGAAGCAATCTGGCCTATGCCGCGCCGATGTTCCTGCAAACCGGTGCTGATATCGGCGGCAGCGTCGGCCACCACCTGGGCCAGGTCGCGCAGTTCATCAATCGACGTGGTCACTTCCGTCAGGCCGCCCTGCACTTGACCGGCGCGCTCGGTTTCTTGCTGGGTAATCTGCGCGATTTCGTCGCCGTCACGGCGCACGTCGCTCAGGCTTTCCTGCATGGAACGGATGCGATCCTTGATCTCGCCGGCATGCGCGATCGAATCGCTGGCCAGGCTGCGGATATCGGCGGATACGCTAACAAAGCCGCGCCCGGCTTCACCGGCGCGCGCAGCTTCAACCGATCCGGTCACCGCCAGCATATTGGTCTGCAAGGCCAACATCGACACGGTATCGGCCAGCCGTTCGATATGGCGGCTAAGCTGGTTCAGATGCAGGATTTGCGCGCTGCTGGCCGCGTTCTCGGCATGCACGGCGGCGAGCCCTTCCAGCAAATGCGCCACATCGCCGCGGCTTTGCGTCTGCAGCTCGGCCAGCGCCGCAAAGCGCGTCAGCATGTTCTTCATGGCATCGGCAGAAAAGCGCGCGCCCTGGTCGATCTGGTCGGCGGCGCTAACCATTTCTTCGGCTGCGGCCGATTGGTCGGCCGCACCCCGGTTGATCTGTTCCAGCGCGGCCATGATCTGGGTGGCCGAGTGGCTCAATTGCTGGACCGAAGCCGACAACTCGCTGGAGGCGGCCGCCAGTTCGGTGGCGCGCGCGCGCGAATCCGCTTGCGAGGCCAGCACTTCGACCAGATGCGCCAGATCTTCGGCGGCGCGTTCAGCCTCGTTCAGGCCGACGGCCTGTTCGGCCACGGTGCGTGCACTTTCTTCGGTGGCGGCGGCTTGTTCGCCGGCCGCAGCCGAAATCTGCTCGGCGCTGCGTTGCGCCAGCGCGGCCGCCCGGTTGGATTCATCTGCCAATACGCTGATACGGCGCGACGCTTCGCTCATTTCGGCCACGTCCCGCACCATCTGCCCCAGCTGGCGGTTGACCTGCACGCCCGAGGCCACGCGATCAGCAATCTGGCTGGCAGACAGGTTGATGCCATCGGCGACTTCGCGCACGCCTTGCTGTATGTCGACCACAGCGCGGCCAATGTCCGCCGACGCAGCTTCCGCGGCATCGGCCAGCGTGCGCACTTCCAGCGCCACCACGGCAAAGCCCTTGCCGTTCTGGCCCGCCTTGGCGGCTTCGATGGCGGCATTGAGTGCCAGCAGGTTGGTCTGGTCAGCGATATAAGACACGGATTCGACCACGCTGCCGATATCGGTGGCCAGGGTTTGCAATTGCGAAACGCGTTGCGCCGCATTGCGTTGTTTGTCGGCCACGCGGCTTACGCCAGTTACGGCCAAAGCAATATCGGCGGTCACGCGGTCGATCACGTGGCGCAGGGTTTCGGTGCCGGTACGGGCGCTTTCGGCGCTGCGCTGTTGCACGCCCAGCGCGGCGGCGGTGCGCTGGATGACGGCCACCGAGAGTTCTGCCGCGCGCGAACTTTGTTCTGCGCCCACGGCCATCTGATCGGCCGCACGCCGTAACTCGCCGACCGCGGCGGTGGCTTCGGTCAGGCCACCGGCCATCTGGGTGGTGGTGGCGGACAAGCGCTCGGCAATTTGCTGCTGGCGCGCCATCTTGCGGGCCCGCTCGCGCAGGCGGTCCGCCTCGGCGTTGGCACGACGGCGTTCGCTATCAGCCGGATGGGCGGGGTCAGTCGGCAAGGCATTGGCAGGCAGGTTGGAGCGCAATAGAGCCATATTCTTCGTCCCGGACGCCGTATCGCGACGGCTTGTTGTCATTAAAAATTACAGCGGCAGCCATCTTACCTGCGCCGCGCCCTGGCTGCGTAAGAGCCTGCGTCGGCGCTTTCTTGCAGCACATCGCGCGGGCGGCCTGATAGTGCCATGCGGCCGGTTTACGCACACTGCGCACAGTCCAGACCGGAGTGTGAATCATGCGTACCCGTACCGCCCTCTTTCTTGCTACGCCCTTCCTGGCGGGTGCGGTGGTGGCCTTCGCCGCATTCCCGACCGGCCTTAACTATGCCCATCCACAACATATGGCGGTGGCCGCATTTGCTGACCCCACCCTGCATCCGCCTGGCCTGGCCAGCGATGTGGCCCAGCCCTTGAGCGAAAACGATCCCGGCGCACGACAAGCTGCTTTGCATCCGGCGCCGTCCTATCGCGTCTATCGCTGCCTTGATACCAATGGTGACCTGCGTTTGCTTGATCACCCTTGCCAGGCCCCGGACAGCGACGCGGAAACCGATGCCACCCCTGCCCCTGCCAACAGCGAGGACACTGCCGCCGATACGGCCAGTGCCGACAGTACCGAAAGCGTCAATGCCGATATTGCGGCCTCGTCGCATGGCGCCGTGCTGGTAGCGGCTGCACCGAATACCTGAGCGGCAGGGGCCGCCAGGCCTGCGGCATCCTGCCAATCGCCGGTTTGCCAGTGTAACCGCCTTGCTCCATACACAAGCGGCGGCGCTATTCAGGCGCCGCCGCTTGTGGCTTGCTGTGTTGTTGTCTTCGCGTATCAGTGTTGTTTGCGGCGCGCCTGTGTCGGCGCGTCCGGATCATGCTTTAGCGACGGCAGACCAACAGGCCTGCCAGAAAACCGATGCCGGCTGCAATGCCGAGCGATTCCCACGGATTGGCGCGGACATAACCGTCCGTTGCCTTGTAGGCGTAGTCGGCTTTGCCGGCCACCAGCTCGTGCGTTTCGGCCAGTTTGTTGCGTACCGTTTCCAGATTGGCAGAAATACGTGCGCTGGCCGTGCGGCCCACATCGTTACCGACCTCTGCCGTATCGCTCAGCAGCTTTTCGGTATCGGCAAGGATGGTGCGCAAATCGTCAACCAGGTCCTGAGTCCGTGCCATGGGTTTCTCCTGTTTTTCTGTTATTACAAAGGTGCTTGTCGCCGTGGGTTAGCACAGCGCTTTGCGGAATAAAAAGAAAACGGTCTGCCCGTGGGCTCGAGCGGACAGACCGCCGGCTGCAAGCCGGTCAAGCGGCTGCAACCTTTCGCAGCGGGCCGGGACGGTTGGCCTGCTGCGTTAAAACCAGTCTAGCCAAGGCCGCATTTAATCCCTGCGAGGCTTTGGCGTAGGGCTTGGTGAGAAACCACCGAAAAACCTGTAGGCGCCGACTGACACAATTTGCCGCATTTTGTAGGCCGCGCCGCAGCGCGCTGCGGCCCTGACCCACAAGCACATGATTACAATCGGAAATTGCCCACCAGCCGTTCCAGATTGCTCGACAGGGTCTGTAATTGCTGCACGGCATGCCCCATCGCTTCGACCACATCCCCGTTATCCAGCGCCATATTGCTGATGCGTTCCACGTTCTGCGCAATCTCGGTACTGGCCGCTGACTGCTGGCGAGTGGCCGAGGCAATATCCACCATGCGCCCGACCAGCTCGCCGGTGTGTGCGCTGACCTGACGCATATTGGTGTTGGCCTCGTCGGTGACCGCCATACTGTCCAGCACTTGCGTGCGCGTGCCCTGCACTTCGCTGACGGCATCGCTGGTGTCGGTGCGAATGGCATGCACGATGCGGGTGATTTCCAACGTGGCCTCGCCGGTACGCGCGGCCAGTTTGCGCACCTCATCCGCCACGACCGCAAAGCCGCGCCCCATTTCACCGGCACGCGCCGCCTCGATGGCCGCATTCAGCGCCAGCAGATTGGTTTGCATGGCGATATCGGTAATCACTTGCACGATGGTGGAGACTTCCTGCGAACGTTCGCCCAGGCGGTTCATGCGCTCCACCAGCGCATTCATGGTGCGCGTGACCTCGGTAATGCCGCTGGTCACGCGTTGCACCGCATCTGCACTGGCGCTGGTCAGGCCGCCGGTGGTTTGCGCCATGTCCTGGGCTTGCAAGGCGGTATCGGCAATGTGCTGAATGCTGACCGTCACTTGCTCCACCCCGGCCGCGGTGGCGCTGGCGGCTTCGGATTGGGTTTGCGAGGAGCGCCGCACCGTACTGGCCGATTGCGCCAGCTCGCTGGCCGATTGCGCCACTGCGGTACTTTGCTGGCGCACATCGATAAACATGGTGCGCAAGCTGGCTATAAAGCGGTTGAAGGCGGCAGCGGTGCGGCCGATTTCGTCGCGATTGCTGATTTCGATACGCGCGGTCAGATCACCGGTGCCGCTGGCCAGTTGTTCCATGGTGCGCGCCAGCTTGTCCAGCGGCCGCGTCATCACGGAGACCACGGCCGAAATCACCAACAAGATCGCCACCAGGGCCACCACACCGATGCCGATGGCCACATTGCGCACTTTGACGGCGGGCGCATTAATGGCCGCATTCGGCACCGTCACGCCCAGCGACCAATGCTGGCCGGTGTTGCCTATGCTGATGGCGTGATAGAAGTGAGTGAATTCGCCATCGTCGTAATCAAAATCCTGCCCGGCCTTGATTTTGGCGGCGGACTGGCCCAGCGGCGTGGCGGGGTCGACCGGCTTGCCCAGTTTGGCGGCATCGCTGCTCACCACATACAAACCGCCTTCTGACACCAGCGTGATATGGCCGGTGCCATACGGGTGCAGTACCGACAAACGCTTCTGCAAATCGTCCAGCTTCAGATCGGCGGCCGCCACCCCCAGAAACTTGCCGCTCTCGTCTTTAATGACGTACACCAGCGACGATTCCAGCACCTTCTCTGCCCCCGCTACTTCAAACGGCGCGGGTTCGGTCACCGTGTCACGCTGGCGTTGCTTGGGCACGTAGTAGAAATCACCCCAGCCCGGCTTTTCATAGGCTGGCTGATAGGTCTCGGGATGCTCGCGATACTGCTCGAAGGTTTTGGTGGTGGATTCATCGCTCATGGTATCGAGCACCACCGAGCCATCCGGCTTGTGGTTGGCTATCGGGGTAAAGCGGCCGGTGGGATCTTGCTGCGGCCATTGCAGGCGGAAGGCGTTGTCATCGCCATCAAATGCATTCGGCTCCCACAGCATCCACAAGCCGACCACGGCGTGTTCGTCTTGCAGTATGCGCAGGATCATATGGTTGACCACATTACGATCTGGCTTGCCCACGGCCTTGATCCCCAACACCGCCCGTGCCAGCGTGGCCGGAATATTAAACGCGCCATTAAGCTGATTCTGCGCATCCGCCGCGTAGCCCGTGGCCTGTTGTCGCGCCAGATCAAAACCGGCGTCGCGTGCGCTGTCGTAACTGAACTTGACGATCAAACCGATCATTACGGCAAAGCCGATAAAAATTGCGGCGGCCGAGACCAGCACGATCTTGGTGCGTAGTTTGCCCCACTGCCCCTGCTCAGCTTCTGCCATCGTGTGTGCTCCCTGCGGGTTTCTGCTTTGTGGATTTATGCATCTGGAATTTTTTACTTATGTGTATAGCGCGAAAGAAATGGTTGCGCGCGACAAAGTGATGCCTTGCCGGGCCGAGGGGGTGGCGGGCGAGCATGCCACTACAGCAAGCGCCGAATACGGTTGCGCCGTGCGCGCCAGCCCCGTGCGCGCAGCCACAGATAAAAATGATATATTGGCCAGACTTTATATAAACCGATGAGCTATGAAAGTTAATAACCAGGCGTGGCGTTCTATCTGGCGCGAGGGCGCAGTGGTGCACGTGGTGGATCAAACCGTGCTGCCGCATCGATTTGTCAGCCGGGCATTACATACGCTGGCCGATGTGGCCGCCGCCATCCAGCAAATGGTGGTGCGCGGCGCGCCCTTGATCGGCGTGAGCGGCGCTTATGGCGTGGCGCTGGCGTTGCAACACGATGCCAGCGATGCCACGCTCGACCACGCCGCCGCCACATTGATTGCCACCCGCCCCACCGCCATCAATCTGCGCTGGGCCATCGAGCAGATCGTGGCGCAGTTGCGGCTGGTGGCGCCGTCCGAGCGTGCTGATCGTGCCTTTGCACTGGCCGATGCGCTGGCACAAGCCGATGTGGATACCAATGCCGCTATCGGCCAGCATGGCGCGGCTTTGCTGCGACTACGCTGGGAATCGCTCGGCTGCCCCGCCGTGCTGAACGTGCTGACGCATTGCAATGCGGGCTGGCTGGGCTGCGTCGATTGGGGCACGGCACTGGCGGCAATCTACCAGGCCCACGACAGCGGCGTGCCTTTGCATGTCTGGATTGATGAAACGCGCCCGCGCAACCAGGGCGCCAGCCTGACCACGTGGGAACTGGCCGCGCATGGCGTGCCGGCCACCCTGATCGTTGATAACGCCGGCGGTTTGTTGATGCAGCAAGGCCGGGTGGATGCCTGCATCGTTGGCGCGGATCGCATCACCGCACGCGGCGATGTCTGCAACAAGGTCGGCACTTATCTCAAAGCGCTGGCGGCGCAGGCGCATCACATTCCGTTTTATGTGGCCGCGCCCGTCAGCAGCATCGACTGGCAGGCGTGGGATGGTCCGCGTGAGATTGAAATCGAAATCCGCGATGCCAGCGAAGTGACGCATATCAACGGCCGCACGCCCGAGGGGCGCGTGGTGCAGGTGCAACTTGCCCCACCCGGCACCGCCGCGCACAACCCGGCGTTTGATGTCACGCCCGCGCCGCTGGTGAGCGCCATCGTGACCGAACGCGGTGCCGTGGCGGCCACCGCTGCGGGTTTACAAGCGCTGCGGACGGCCGTTCAGACCACGGCGGAGACCAGCTCGATCTGAGCAAAGCTGCTCAGTACCTGCTGGCCCGGCCGCGCGGCAACCGGCGGTGGGGAATCGGGCCGTGCCAGCAACAGCGCCTGCCAGCCCGCGCCGTGGGCAGCGGCAACTTCCCCGGCGTGGTCAGACAAAAACAGCACGGCCGACGGCGGCAACGCCAGGGCGGCGGCAATCTGCCGATAAGACGCGGTCTCCAGCTTGCCGCCGCTGGTGGTATCAAACCAGTGGCTAAACCAGCCGCGCAGATCGCCGCGGTCGGTATGGCCAAACAGCAGTTGTTGCGCCGGCACCGAGCCCGACGAATACACCGCCAGCGTCAGCCCCGCTTGCTGCCAGCGTTGCAGCGCGGGCAACACATCGGCGTAGATGGGTGCAACCAGACTGCCATCGGCGTAGCCCGCGGCCCAGATCAGCCCTTGCAACACCTTAAGCGGCAGGATTTTACGGTCGGCATCACTCCACGCTTCGAGCTGCGCTATGGCTTGTTCCAGCGTGTGCGCCCGCGCCGTTTCGCGGTCAATCTGGCTGATGATCTGGCGTACCTCAGCGCTCGCGGCGTGCTGGCGCAACCAGCTGCCCAGCCGTGGGCGGGCGTAGGGAAACAGCGTGTCGCGCACAAAATCGATGGGCGTGGTGGTGCCTTCAATATCAGTCACCACGGCGCGGATTTCGCTCAGTTCCAGGCGGGCAGTTTCATTCGCCATGACGGGGAAACTCGCTGGCAATCTTGTTGCCGGTAAAGTGGCCGACCCAGCCCGCCGGATCAATAAACAAGCGGATGGCGGTGAAGTAAGGCGCAGGGCCCATATCAAACCAGTGCCGGGTATGGGCAGGCACGCGCAACAAGTCGCCGCGTTCGCAGCTCACCTGGTACACGCGCTCATTTAAATGCAGATAAAACGCGCCGCTGCCTTCTACAAAAAAACGCACTTCGTCTTCGCTATGCGTGTGTTCATCCAGAAATTTCTGCCGCAACGCGGCGCGATCAGGATGGTCGGGCTTAAGCCGGACCACGTCGCGGGTCACATAGCCACCTTGCGCCTGCAGCCGAGCAATATCACGCGCATAAGCGGCAAGGATTTCATCCTGGCTGGCGTCGCTCGGTAGCGCGACATCGGCTTGCCAGCGTTCAAAATCGACCCCCACCCGCGCCAGTTCGGCGGCGATTTCGCTGGGGTCGGTCAGGCTGACGATAATCTGTTCCGGCGCGGTGTCCGGGTAGAGGGTCAAGCGGCTCATATCGGGTTCCTTTCCCATTCCAGCTGCAATTGCAACAGCACATCAAACGCTTCCAGATGCCGCAGTGTTTCGCGACCGTCACGGCCCCAGGCATACAGACCGTGCCCGGCCAGCAAATAGCCGGGCGCGCTGGCGGTTTCGCTGCGCCAGCGTGCTTCGACTTCATCCGCCAGTGCCACCGTGTCCTGGCTATTGGCAAACACCGGCACCCGCAGCACGGCCAGATGGCTGCTGACGCCCGCAAACGCTTTTTGCAATTCCCAGCCTTGCAGCGTGATCGCGCCCTCGGCGGCATAGCGGCGCGAAACCAGCGCGGCGGCCGTTGAATGCACATGAAAGATTGCGCCGATCCGGGCGTCGGCCTGATAGCGCGCCACGTGCAACGGCGCTTCGGCGGACAAACCGGGTGGCAGTGGCGCACGAATATCGATCAGCGCCAGATCGTCCGGCGTGAGCGCACCTTTATCGGCGCCAGAGCGCGTCACCACGATATGGTCCGCATCGACTCGCGCCGAAAAATTGCCGCTGGTGGCGGGCACCCACCCGCGAGCAGCGGCAAAGCGCCCGGCGGCGATCACTTGCTGTTGCGCCGCAGTCACGGCCGCGGAGCCCGGGTCCAACCATGCAGGGGCGTTCATGCGGCCACCGCTTCGGTTTCGACCAGAGCGCGGGCCGAAGCCAGCACGCTGTCGATATCGGCAAAACGCGCTGTTTGCAGCAATAAAGCGCGCGCCAGGGTTAATGCGCGGGTTTCGACGGCGGCACGCTGGCTGCGCCCGGCAATCGCCTCAAAATCCAGATTGTGCGCAAAGCCGAGAATGCGACGGATGATTTCGGCGCCGGCAAAGCCCAGCGTATCGGCAAAAATCTGCTGGATATGCTCGCGCCGGGCGCGCGCAAACACGGCGTCTTCCCCAGCAAACAAACGCCGCGGCCAGGCATCGCCATCGGCATGCGCTTGCCATAAGGCATCAAAGCGTTGGGCAAAGTGACGCCAGAACAGCCCGGCCTGGGCAAGTATCCAGTCGGCGTGGGCGCGGCGATCATCGTCAGCCGTGGCCAGGCCAGGCTGGGCAAAATACGCCATCAGCAAATTGGCGAGAAAAGCGCCGGTATCAAAGCCCACCGGGCCATAAACGGCGAACTCCGGATCGATCACGCGGGTGTCATTGTCGCTAACCATTACCGAACCGGTATGCAGATCGCCATGCAACAAGGCGTCCTGTTGCGTCAAAAAGCGATGGCCCAGCCGCGCCACCGCCGCGCGCAATGCGCTATCGGCCTTGAAGGTGGCTGCCACATCGTCCAGCTCGGGTGTGGTCCAGCGATTGCGCGGCAAGTCCTCAAACGGATCGGCAAACACCAGTTCCGCCGTCACCCGGGTCAAGGCATGGTTGCGCGAAAACAGCGCCGCCTGCTCAAACACGGTTTCAAAGGGCTGCGCCAGCGCTGACGTCAGCACCGCGCTGCGGGCGGTAAATTCCGCCACCGCGGTCACTGCTTGCGGATAACGCCGCCCCGCCACCAAGCCCTGGCGCAAGATGAGATGCGGGGTGAGCAACTCCATCACGCTGGCGTACAGCAGCGGATCGTAATGCCAGGTCTGCGGCACCAGTCCGGCCAGATGCGGCCCAGCGACCTGCTGATGCTGGTATTCAAAAAACGCTCGCTCCAGCGGCATCGGCCAGCTTTCGCCCGCCGCGCGCACATAAGGCAGCGATTGTTTAACGCACACGCCACCCACCGCCCCGCGCACCAGAAACACCAGGTTCAGATTGCCGTCGCCAACTTCGCTGATCTGCCAGTCTGCGGGCGCGCCGCCGACCCTGGCCGCCAGCGCGGGCTGTTGCGCCAGCCAGGCGCGCACGCCGGGTTCGTCCAACGGGTAATAGCCTTCAGGGGTTGCCAGGCTCATTGCTTTCTCCAGAGTGCAGCCTGCATTAACGGGTCAGCGGAATCCAAGTGGCCAGTGCGGCCTCGCTGCGGCCAAAACTGGGCGACTTGGCTGCCAGTTCTTCCACGGTTTTGATGTCGTACTGGTTGAGTTCTTCGCGGGTGATCAGCACCGGTTTGATGGCGATGCGCGCGGGCGGATTCTGCCCGGCCACCGCCAGCGCAGCCGCGCGTACGGTGGTGGCGCCCACTACCGACGGATTGGTCGCCGCAGTCGCCACCCACGGGCTGTTGGCCTCGCGGATTTCGGCGATATCAGCGGTCGACACATCGGCGCTGTAGATCTTCAGCTTTTTGCCGCTGCCCAGTTCAGTGGCCGCCAGCTTGGTGCCGCGGGCAAATTCATCCCACGGCGCAAACACCACGGTGATATCCGGATTGGCGCGCAAAGCCGCGTTGGCCTGCGCCGCCACCGACGTGGCTACCGGCGCCGCCACGGTGCCCCAGCGGGCTTTTTCCACAATGCCGGGGTTGGCTTTCTTTACCCCGCTCCACACCGCATCACGCCGATCCAGCGGCGCGAAACCGGGCACGTAGACATAACCCGCCTTGAAGGCCTTGCCGTTGTCCTTGATGGCCTGGCCCAGCACAGACTCGGCCAGATCTTTATCGCTTTGCTCGATCTGAATGACTTTGGGGTTATCGATATTCACATCGAAGGCCACCACTTTGATGCCCGCATCCAGCGCTTGCTGCACCACGTCTTTAAGCGATTCGGGCTGGCCATGATCAATGATGATGGCCTTGACGCCCAGGTTGATGGCTTGCTGGATTTGATCACGTTGCAGCGCGGCGTCTTCCTTGCCCGGGAATACGCGCAAGTCCAGATTCAGCGCTTGCGCCTGACGTTGTGCGCCATTGTTAAAGGCGCGGAAGAAATCGCCACCCGAGATATAGCCGACCAGCGCCACCTTGACGCCGCCTTTGTCGAAGGGCGCTGGCGCCCCTTTCAGGCCTTCCGCCCACGCCGAACCGGCCAGCACACTGCCTGCCAGCAAAGTGACAATGGCGCGTTGGGTAAATCGGGATTGCTTGCTCATGATGCTGCTCCTGGTTGGTTTTTTATTGGGGTTTCAACAAGCACAAAAATAATTAACGGCGGGCGCGGCCGAGGCCGAAGGTCAGGCCTAGCGCGGCCACCAACACCAGGCCTTTAACGAAGTCCTGGGTATAGAACGGCACGTTGAGCATGGTCAGACCGTTGAGCAGCACGCCCACAAAAATGGCGCCGACCAGCGTGCCCAGCACATTCGGCCGCCGCGCATCGAGCACGGCAAAACCGATCAGCGTGGCGCCAACGCTATCGAGCAATAAAGAGCTGCCGCCCGAGACATCGCCGCGGCCCACGCGCGCCGCAATGATCAAACCACCCAGCGCCGCCAGCGCGCCCGAGATCACATAGGCGGTGGTGCGATAGCGCGCGGTGGGCGCGCCCGCCAGCCGCGCCGCTTCTTCATTGCCGCCGGTGGCATAGAACACGCGGCCCCAGCGCGTGCGCTCCATCAGCGCCCACACCAACAAGACCAATACCGCCACCACCAGCACCGGCACCGGTATCCCCAGCCAACGCGCCCGGCCCAGCGCAAGAAAAGCCGGCGCGAACACGCCGCTGGCGCTACTGCCATCACGCAACATCAAGCCGCTGCTGATCGATTGGCCGCCGGTAGGAATCAACTGCAAGCCGCCCAGCAAAAACATGGTCGCCAAAGTCGCCAGCAAATCGGGAATACGCAAGCGCACCACCAGCAAGGCGTTGAACAAGCCGATCAGCACGCCGCTGCCCAGGCCAAAAAGCAAAGTCGGTGCCGCGCCCCACTGCCACACCACCATGGCGTAGCTACTGGCAATCAATGCGGTGGCGGCAGTGGCGCCGATCGATAGATCGAAACCCCCGGCGATGAGCGCGACGGTGACAGCCAGGCCCAGCAAGGCATCGACCGAAGTGCCTTGCAGAATGCTCAACAGATTGGCGGGCTGGATAAACGCCGGTTCGGCGCTGCTGAAACCGATAATCAAGAGGGCCAGCACGCCAAACAAGGCATAGCGGCGTAAACGTTCCAGCGCGCTGCGCCGAGGTGGTTGGGCCTGAGGCGGCGCCAGCGGCAGCGTGGCGGATTGGCTGGTCATAACGCGATTTCCGTATTCGCGGCGCGCACAGCGCCGGCAGGTGTGGGGGTAAGGCCAAGCGCAAAGCGCTCGAGGTTTTCCAGGTGCTCGATCAGCGAGCCGGCGCTGGCATGCGGACCGGGGTCGAACAGCGTGTGCTGGTCCATGATCAGCACGCGGTCGGCCACTTCGAGCGCCTCTTCAAGGTCGCTGGTGGCAAGCAAAACAGCGGTATCGGTGGCGGTGCGGATCGAGGCCACCAGATCATGCCGCGCGCCCACATCGACCCCCTGAAACGGCTCGTCCAGCAACAGCACGCGCGAAGGCATCGATTGCCAGCGCGCCAGCACCACTTTTTGCTGGTTGCCCCCGGACAGCAGATCAGGCGTGTCCTGCGGGCCCTGGCAGCGGATGCCCAGGCGGTCTATCCATAGCTGTGCAGTGGCGTCGAGTTGGCGCGGATTGATCCAGCCGCTACCAAACAAGCGGCGCAAATGCGGCAGCGCAATCAGATCGGCCAGGCGTGCGCCCAGGCTATCCACCGGCAAAAAACTGCTGCGCCAGCGATCCTCGCCCGCCATGAATACGCCTGCGGCGATGGCGTCGGCGGCGTGGCGCGGCTGCCACGCCTGGCCATCCAGCAAGGCACGGCCCGCATGCGCGCGCTGTAGACCAAACAAGGCCTGCAACAAGCTGGTTTTGCCCGCACCCAGATTGCCGGTCAGCGCGACGACTTCTCCGGCATGCAGATTCAGATCGAATGGCTTGCTGTCGGGCCGTAACTGGATTTGCTGAAGCGCCAGCCGCACAGGCGCGCCCGGCCTGACGGCGCTGTTTCTGGCGGGACGCGCAGGCAAATCGCTGCCAACCAGCGCGCGCACCGCGGCATCCAGATTCAGCGGCGCGGCAAAGTTACCGGCCACCCGGCCATTGCGCAGCACCACCGCGCGGTCGGCAATCCGACGTAAATCGGCGAGGCGGTGCGACACATACAAAATGGCCATTCCCGCCGCCCTCAGGCGTTCGATCATGGCAAACAAGCGCACCGACTCGGCTTGCGACAGGCTGGCGGTGGGCTCATCAAAAATGATCAGACGCGCTTTTTCATGCAGTGCCCGCGCCAGCGCCAGCAACTGGCGTTGCGCTGTGGTCAGATCGGCAAAGTCGGCATCCAGTGGCAGATCGGGCGCGATGTCAGCGGCAATGGCGGCGGCCTGCTGCTTGATCTGCGTCGGGCTGATGATGGCGGCGCTGCGAGCGCTGCACAAACGGCCCAGCAACAGGTTTTCGGCGACGCTGAGACCAGGCACGCCCAGTTGGCTGGTTTGCTGATGCACCGTAGCGACCCCGGCCATCATGGCCGCCCGCGGGCTGTCGAACCGCGTGGCGCTGCCCGCCCAGATCAGCTCCCCGGCATCAGCCTGGCTGGCCCCGGCAATAATCTTGACCAACGTGGATTTGCCCGCGCCGTTAGCGCCCATCAAAGCAACAACTTCGCCCGCGCTGACGCTCAGATCAACCCCATCCAGCGCGACAGTCGCGCCGAAACGTTTGCGGATCTGACGCAGTTGCAACAAGGGCGGCAATGCGGGAGGCAGGGTCATGCGGGTGGGCCGGAAATCGATCAGCGCACAGCCTAACCTGGTGGGCCATATTCCCGATAGGAATTAAATCTAATTTTTTAATGTCTTATTTGCATAATGAACATGCGTGACATCGGCTGGGCAGGAATGCCAAGCCATGACCATGCAGCGCTGACTCATAGGGTGGGTCTAGACCCACCACCAAAGTGGCACGCAAAACGACCATGCAAAGTGCCCTCTTGTGCTGGCTCACAAAGGTGTGAACCCAGGGTGCGGGCGTTAGTGGATAGCGTTGGGTGCTCTTGCTGGTGGCTTTGAGTGGTGGGTCTTGACCCACCGTATGAGGCAGTGGTTTGCGCAAAAGTGACGCGATCAGCAGGCGCCGCAGCTATTCACGGTCACGGCTCAGCAACCACGCCCACCCGATGTTGCGCAGCAACGAGGCAACCCCGCGTGCAAAACCCCAACCATTTCCTGAGCGGGCGAAGGTAGGCGACGCGCAGCGGCTCCGACTGAGCCTCGCGTCCGCGGAGCGGCAGCTGAAAACCCGGTTATGCAGACGGTCCGTTTCGGCTTTTGACCTACGGGCCCCCTAGCGAGCGAAGGATTCGCGAGTGGGGTCGCCTTTCTTTTGCTTACTTCTTCTTTGGCGAAGCAAAGAAAAGTAAGGTGCTCCCGGGCACCCCCGGGTATCTAAAATGCGCCGCAGGCTCAAGCGGTAAAAGGTTTGTTCAGTGCAAGCTGAACATCAAAACATGCGCCGCAGGCTAAGCGGTTAAAGGTTTACCAAACACCAGCCAAACAGCAACCGCACCGCAAGCCCTTCAAAAATTCCGCATACATTTGCCAGCACCCCGCCACTCCCGCTAGATTGGCCCGCCATCGCCAACGCAATCCCACATCCCGAGGCTTTGATGAATCTGATTCTCGAGAAAACCAGAGCGGTGACATTCTTCACCGACATGGCGCAAGTATTAGCAGCATCGCAGTTAAAGGCCGAGGACTACGACTGGTATATCAGCGATATCGCGTTCAATGGCGGCCCGGCCCACTTCAGCCGGGAAGATCAATGGATGACGGGCCCGGAACTCAAGGCCTTGCTGGCCCATCCGCCCTTCCAGTTTGAGTGGGCTGTTTTCAGTGCGGTCCAGCCCGGCGCACGTCCGCCTGTGCTCAATGCCCCATATGCGGATGGCAATCCGGACTACTGGCACGGCACAGAAATCCGCCCGCAGTTGCCGGGAGCCCTGTTTGAAATCGCTTGCTGGGACAACAGTGCCGTCATTCTGGTGGGTTTGCCAGACGCTGCCACTGCGGCCTTTCGGGCCACCTTTGCCGACGCAAAGCCCTTGCCAAGCACTGCACCTCGCGCCTGAGTCGCGCGCGTTAGCCAGCGTGTTAAAACTTCGGCCCCGCCGCCTGATCCACCAGCGCGCAATTGGCGTTGAAATCAGCAAAACCACTACTCAAACTGAGCGTGCCATTAACGCGATCAATCTTGATCCTGGGTTTGTTGAACAAGTTGAATTTAAGCGAGCCGGTGATTTCCTTATCGCCGATAAACGCATCGTTGAGCGCATACCACGCGTCTTTGCCATCGCTCATTACAGGCACCAGCGCAGGCGGCAATTTCAGGCGCACGCTGGCGTCGCCCAGTTCGACCGTGGCCGTGCCGGAAAACGGTTTGCGCACGGTGGTGTTGCTACTCGTGCTTTTGTCGATTTCGTGGGTTTTGTTGTTGTATTCCTGGCCGTTGGTGGTCTGCACATCGCTGACCGTGCCGCTGCCATTGCAGGCCAGCAGTTTGTCCTGAGCGTGAGCCGGACCGATGAGGCTGAGTACGCAGACGGCGAGCACAACGGGGGCGAGCTTCATGGCATGACCTTGCGCGTGGGCGGAGCCGACAGAATCGAGGAGGCTTCCCCCGCCGTCAATGCCCCTGCCTGCCCGGCTGCCGTCAGACCCCATCCTGAGCCCCCGCCCCGTGCTAGACCCCGGCCGCCTTGACCACTTGCGCCAGCACGGCAAACGCACGCGGGATTTCTTCATCCGGCACGCAGGCGTAGCCCAATAACAAGCCTTTTTGCCGCGCCGCGCCGCCGCTGTAATAGGCCGAGAGCGGGCGTGTGGCGATGCCTGCCGCCAGCGCGGCATGGGCAATCATCTGGTCGTCAATGTGATCGGGCAAGCTCAGCACCAGATGCAGCCCGGCTTCGTCACCATGCACCGGCCAGTCGGCGCCGAAATGCGCGGCAATCGCATGCATCAACAGCTCGCGCCGTTGCCCGTAAACATGGCGCATACGGCGGATGTGCGCGCCGAAATGGCCCTGCTCGATAAAGTCGGCCAGCACCGCTTGCTGCAAGGATTGGCCCTCCCGAAACAACTCAGCCAGCGCCAAGGCAAATGGTTCGGCCAAGGCGGGCGGCACCACCATATAGCCGACGCGCAGACCGGGATAGAGAATCTTGCCGAGGCTGCCGACATAGATGACGCGATCGGCTTCATCCATGCCCTGCAAGGCGCCGAGCGGGCGGCTGGCGTAGCGGAATTCGCTGTCGTAATCGTCTTCGATAATCCAGCTTTGTGTCTGCCGCGCGTACTCCAGCAACATGCGGCGGCGCGCCAGGCTCATTACCATGCCCAAGGGATACTGATGCGATGGCGTCACCAGCATCATGCGCGGCGGGCGCGCCAGATCGGCCTCGGTCGGGTTGATACCTTCGGCGTCCACAGCGATCGAACGCAGTTGCAGACCGGATGCCTGCATCACGCTGCGCACGCCCCAGTAACACGGGTCTTCGGTCCAGACTTCGTCGCCCGGATCGCTGAGCAAACGCACCGCCAGATCGACGGACTGATGGATGCCGGTGGTGATGATGACTTGCTCGGCATGGCAGCGCACGCCGCGTGCGCTACGCAGATATTCGGCCAGCACTTCGCGCAGCGGCATATGCCCGCCGGGTGGTGCGTAGCTGAGTAATTCGGGTTGCAGATTGCGCATGCGCCGCGATTGCAACCGGCCCCAGACATCGGTGGGAAAGCGCGTGACATCTGCCACGCCCGGCACAAATGCACCCCACTGCCGGCGCGATACCCCGGCCGCATTAAGCAAGCGACGCCCGCGTGCCGACAATGGCTCGGTTGATGCCGTGGGTTGCGGCAGAGTCACCCCGGCAAAACGGGTATCGGGCGTGCTATCGGCCACGAAAGTCCCGCTGCCGGTGCCCGCCTGGACATAGCCTTCCAGCGCCAGTTGTTCGTAGACCTGGATGACGGTATTGCGGCCTATGCCCAGCTCGGCGGCCAGCAGCCGCGATGACGGCAATTTGCGCCCCGGCGCCAGTTCGTGCAGCAGGATGGCCTGGCGTAGCGCGTCTTGTAGCTGGCGATACAAGGGCGCCACATCGGCTTTATCGATGCGATGGGCCAACCAGTCGGATAACAGGGCAGTACGCAAAGTGGTTCCCCATACAGGTAGAAAATGGCTCTTTTGTCAGGAACCGAAAGCCTACACCATTGCGCTCATTCCTTCACATCCAGAGCACGGCTCCCCGGAGAAACAACCATGTCACGTAACGCTGAACTGCTTGCCCGCAAAAACGCTGCCACCCCGCGTGGTGTGGGGGTGATGGCGCCGTTTTTTGCCAGCCGCGCTCAGAACGCCGAGCTGTGGGATGAGGAAGGCAATCGTTATATCGACTTTGCTGGCGGCATTGCCGTGCTCAATACCGGCCATGCCCATCCGGTGATCACCGCGGCGGTCAAAGCGCAGCTCGAAGCGTTTACGCACAGCTGTTATCAGGTGGTGCCGTATGCGTCGTATGTGGAACTGGCCGAGCGTCTGAACCAGATCACACCGGGCGACCATGCCAAAAAAACCGCCTTCTTTTCGACCGGGGCCGAAGCCGTCGAAAACGCCATCAAGATTGCCCGCGCCGCCACCGGCCGCAGCGGCGTAATCGCCTTTGCCGGTGGCTTTCATGGCCGCACCATGATGGGCATGGCGCTGACCGGCAAAGTGGCCCCGTACAAGATCGGCTTCGGGCCGTTTCCCGGCGAGGTGTATCACGCGCCCTTCCCCAATGCGCTGCATGGCGTGACGGTCGAGCAGTCGCTGCAGGCTTTGCATGATCTGTTCAAGACCAGCATCGAAGCCAAACGCGTGGCGGCCATCATCCTGGAACCGGTGCAGGGCGAAGGTGGTTTCTATGTGGCCCCGCCCGAATTCATGCAAGCGCTGCGCAGCCTGTGTGACGAGCACGGCATCGTGCTGATCGCCGATGAAATCCAGAGTGGCTTTGGCCGCACCGGCAAGCTGTTTGCCATGCAGCACTACGCCGTCGTGCCCGATTTGATGACCATGGCCAAGTCGCTGGCCGGTGGTTATCCGCTGTCGGCGGTAACCGGCCGCGCCGAGTTGATGGATGCACCCGCGCCAGGCGGTCTGGGTGGCACTTATGCCGGTAACCCGCTGGCGATTGCTGCAGCGCATGCGGTACTCGACCTGATGCAACACGATGCATTGCCCGCCCGCGGCCAGACCCTGGGCGAGCAGTTGGTGGCCACGCTGAATGAGCTGAAACCGGCGGTGCCGCAACTGGCCGAAGTGCGCGGCCTGGGCGCAATGATTGCTGCGGAATTTCTTGATCCCGCCAGCGGCAAGCCCGACGCCGCCTTTGCCAAAGCGGTGCAGACCTATGCGCTGGAACGCGGGCTGATTCTGCTGAGCTGCGGCGTGTATTCCAACGTGCTGCGCTTTTTGTTTCCGCTGACCATCGAACAAAATGTATTCGAAGAAGGTCTGGGTATTTTGAGCCAGGCACTGCAAAACGCAGCGTCCTACGCCTGATCCCCGACCGCATAAGGAGTAACGCCATGCAATTGAAAGACCCGTCCCTGCTGCGGCAGCAATGTTATGTCAACGGTGCGTGGATCGACGCCGATAATCACGAAACCGTGCCGGTCACCAATCCGGCCACCGGCGAGATCATCGCCCACATCCCCAAACTGGGTCAGGCAGAAACGCGGCGCGCCATCGAAGCCGCCCAGGCCGCATGGCCGGCCTGGCGTAGCAAAACGGCCAAGGAACGCGCGCAGATCCTGCGCAAGTGGAATGATTTGATGCTGGCCCATGTCGATGATCTGGCACTGATCCTGACCACCGAACAAGGCAAACCGCTGAGCGAAGCGCGCGGCGAAATCACCTACGCCGCCAGTTACATCGAATGGTTTGCCGAAGAAGCCCGCCGCATCGAAGGCGATATCATTGCGCCGCCCAGCAACGACCGGCGCATCCTGGTGTTAAAGCAGCCGATTGGGGTGACCGCCGCGATCACGCCGTGGAATTTCCCCGCTGCAATGATCACGCGCAAGGTCGGCCCGGCCTTGGCAGCAGGTTGCCCGATGGTGCTGAAGCCAGCCACGCAAACACCGCTGTCGGCGCTGGCGCTGGCCGTGCTGGCCGAGCGCGCGGGTGTACCGGCAGGCATTTTTAATGTGCTGACCGGCTCGTCCACCGAAATCGGCGGCGAGCTGACCGCCAGCCCCATCGTGCGCAAAATCACCTTTACCGGCAGCACCGAAGTCGGGGCCAAACTGATCGAACAAAGCGCCCCCACCATCAAGAAAATGTCGATGGAACTGGGCGGCAATGCGCCGTTTATTGTGTTTGACGATGCCGATCTGGATGCCGCGGTGCAAGGCGCCATCGCCAGCAAATACCGCAATAGTGGCCAGACTTGTGTGTGTGCCAATCGCTTGCTGGTGCAGGCTGGCGTTTACGATGCTTTCGCGCAGAAGCTGGCAGCGGCAGTCAACGCACTCAAGGTGGGCAACGGTGTGGATGACGGCGTGACGCAAGGTCCGCTGATCGATGACAAAGCCATCGCCAAGATTGAAGAACATATCGCCGATGCCACCGGCAAAGGCGCCCAGGTGCTCACCGGCGGCAAACGCCACGTCCTGGGCGGCACGTTCTTTGAGCCCACCATCCTGACCGGCGTGACCGCCGACATGAAAGTGGCGCGTGAAGAAACCTTTGGCCCACTGGCGCCCTTGTTCAAATTCGAGACGGAAGAACAAGCCATCGCCATGGCCAACGACACCGAGTTTGGCTTGGCCAGCTATTTCTATACGCGTGATCTGGGCCGGATTTTCCGGGTGGCGGAAGGTCTGGAATACGGCATGGTCGGGATCAATGCGGGGATTATTTCGTCCGAGGTCGCGCCCTTTGGCGGCGTCAAACAATCGGGCCTGGGCCGCGAAGGCTCGCGCTATGGCATCGAAGATTATCTGGAACTCAAGTATCTGTGCCTGGCAGGGCTGTAAGCCCAGCCGTGTGGCATAGGGTGGGTCAAGACCCACCACTCAAAGCCGCGTGCCAGGATCGCAGTCTCTGGCAATCACTTTGAGGGGTGGGTCTTGACCCACCGTATACACGTGCGGCATCGCATAGGGTGGGTCTGGACCCACCGCTCAAAGCCGGGTGCCAGGATCGCAGTCTGTGGAAATCGCTTTGAAGGGTGGGTCTTGACCCACCGTATACACGTGCGGCATCGCATAGGGTGGGTCTGGACCCACCGCTCAAAGCCGGGTGCCGGGATCGCAGTCTCTGGAAATCGCTTTGAAGGGTGGGTCTTGACCCACCCTATGCACGTGCGGCATCGCATAGGGTGGGTCTGGACCCACCAATCAAAGCCGGGTGCCAGGATCGCCGTCTCTGGTAATCGCTTTGAAGGGTGGGTCGCGCCGCAACTCGCCCGATGTCATCTGGCCCTGGCCATCAGCTCAAAGATCTCCGCCGCAATCTCATCCGGATGCGTTTCCAGCGCAAAGTGGCCGGTATTGAGCAGCACCACTTTGGCGTCCGGATTATCGCGTTGGTAGGCCTTGGCCCCTGCCGGAATAAAGAAGGGGTCATGCTCGCCCCAGACCACCAGCGTCGGCAGCTGATACTGGCGGAAAAACGCCTGGAACGCCGGGTAGAGTTTGAGGTTGTTGGCGTAATCCAGCGTCAGATCAAGCTGGATCTCTTTATTGCCCGGCCGTTGCATCAGCGCGTAATCCAGCGTCCAGGTTTCCGGCGCCAGCTTGCTGATATCGGGCACGCCATGCGTGTATTGCCAGCGCGTGCCTTCCAGCGTCAACACATTGTCGGCCACAAACTGGCGATGCTCCGGCGTCGGCTCGGCCCAGTAACGGCGGATCGGATCCCATGCGTCGCCCAGCCCTTCCTCATACGCATTGCCGTTCTGCGAAATCAACGCGGTAACCCGCTCCGGATATTTAAGCGCCAGGCGCAAGCCGGTCGGTGCGCCGTAATCAAAGATATACAAGGCGTAGCGCGTCAGCTGCAGCGCATCCACAAACGCCGCCAAGGTCTGCGCCAACGCATCGAAGGTATAGCGGTAATTGCGTTCAGCCGGGACGTCGGTAAACCCGAAGCCGGGCAGATCGGGCGCGATGACGCGATATTGCTGCGCCAGCCGCGGCATCAGTTCACGGAATTGCAGCGACGAGGTGGGATAACCGTGCAGCAACAGCAGCACCGGCGCGTGCTGCGGGCCAGCTTCGCGATAGAAAACGTCGACGCCATCGGCGGTGACGCTGTGATGGCGGACAAACAGATCGGCGTTGGATGGGGCAGTGGCAGTCATGGCGGCGCTCCTTGTGTAACCGGTTATAACCAAATTGATTGGTTACAGGATGCGACGGATTTTGTAACTGTTCAAGTTATTTTTTAAAGGTTACAATTTATGCCATCGTAAAACTCCGGACCAGTAGGCCATGCCCCTCGAAGCGCTCTTGATTGCCGACCACCCGGCGCTGGATATGCTGAATACGGTGATGAATATCGACGGCGCCGCCGTCGATACCTGGCAAAGCGACGCCGATGTCTTGCATTGGTTGGACAAGCTGGCGCTGCCCGGTCTGACGGTGCCGGCGACTCTACCGGGGGTGCTGATTGCGGCACGCAAGCTACGCGAAACCTGGCGTGGCATCGTCCAGCAAAAGCTTGCGGGCAAGGCACCCGATCTGCAGGCACTGGCACCATGGTTGGCTGAGGCACAACGCACGCTGCAGCTGTCGACCGGCCCCGCTGGCGCTATCGTGTTGGCAGCGCACTACCACCATGCCACGCCTGCGCAATTGCTGGCACCGCTGGCAGAAGCGGCAGCCGAGTTACTGGCAAATGGCGATTGGCAACTGGTGCGCCACTGCGAAGACCATAGCTGCAGCCTGATGTTTTATGACCGCACCAAAGCGCATCGGCGCCGCTGGTGCAGCATGGCGGTCTGCGGCAATCGCAATAAAGTGGCCAAATTCCGCCAACGCCAGCAGGCTTGAGCGGCGCGCCAGCCTGCCAGGCGGTGTTCCACCCGACACACACGCAGCCGGTTTATTCCACCGGTATCCACACCTCGGTATCGCCACTGGCGGTCTGTGGATCGTAATGCTCGCCGTAGCGCTCAAACGTCGGTGCTGGCACGGGGCGGTATTCCGGATGCACGGGCAGCCACTGGCGCCAGATTGCCTCCATGGTGTGGCCCAACAAGGTGGCGGCGCCTTCGTGCGTAAACACCAGATAGCGCTGCGGGGCCAGTTGCAAGGACGTCAGCTCCGCCGGGATGTCCGCGGCGCTGGCGAATTCGATACCGGCCATATACTCAAAACTGCCGTTGGCATTTGCCGGCAAACACACGCCATAAGCGACGAGGCCCGGCTGTCGGGCCAGCCGCTGCATCCAGGGGACAAAGCGTTGCCACAAGGCCGGGATATTCCCGATGCTGTTAAAGGTAAATTCGTCCTGCAAGCCCGCCAGCAACAGTGCGCGGCCCTGTTCCAGCCGCGGCTCAGCCAATGCCACAGGTGTATTTGATGCGGTCATACCCGGTCTCCGTGCTGACAAAATATCTCTGCACGTTATAGAGGCTGCCTGGCGCAAAACAAGCCGCATCTGTTAAGCCCCCACCTGCCTGCCCGCGTTGCCCACCCGCCCCGGGCCTACCAGGACACCTCCTGGCTGGGACCCTTTCTAGCTTTCAAGACGATCTCCGCCACGCAGAATGCACTTCATCGGCCGCCCACTACCGCACACGCAAACAACCTTGGCGGCCTACCTTGCGGAGTTACCCAAAATGAAAATCGTCAAAGCCCTCGCAATCGTTGCTACCCTGATCGGCGCTCAAAATGCTTTTGCCGTGACCACGCAAACCTCGCAATTCCAGGTTTCGCTGACACTGCAAGCTGCCTGCACCATCACTTCGTCGGCTTTGAACTTTGGCACGCAAGGTGTGCTGACCTCCGCCATCAACCAAAGCACTTCGCTGTCCGTTACCTGCACCAACTCGGCCCCGTACAGCATTGGCCTGGATGCCGGTAACGTCACAGGCTCGGCCGTATCCAGCCGTCTGCTGCAAGCCGGTGCCGGTGGCCCGACCGTAGCATTCCAGCTGTACAAAGATTCCAGCCGCTCGCAAATCTGGGGCAACACCGTCGGTGTGGATGCAGCCACCGGCGTAGGCAACGGCTCGGCCCAGACCATCTCGGTCTATGGCCAGATCGCGCCGCAAAGCACCCCGGCAGCAGGCACGTATTCCTCGACCATCACCGCCACGATCTCGTTCTAAGCGGGTGGTTAGCGCCGGTTTGATCCCGGACCGGTTGCACCAGATTTGTAGCAAGCCCGAACGGCCCGCACGCGTGGCCCGGGCGCTAATACCGAACTCACTACGCAAGGTGGGATGAGCAGGGGCAGTACCGCAGTGACAGAAGGCCAGTCTGGGGGGACTGGCCTTTTTTATCGACGTGGAACGCGCATGTAAAAATGGCCGCATTGCTTGCGGCCATTCTGCGTTTTGCTGCCCGATGGCGCAGTCGCTTACATTCGACCCACCGCGCGGTAAACCACGCGTTGGCGGCCATGCAGCTGGCGGTGGCGCACCCACCATGCGGCGGTGGTGGCCAGCGTGCCGAGCAAGCCGCCCCAAGCCCAATCGGCCATCAGCCAGTCCGACGACACGGCTTTGAGCGTACCCATATGTGCCAGCAGATAACCGCCCTGCACCACCAACCCATACACGCAGCCGAGTGCAGCGGCATTGCGCCAGCGGGGCTGGTCCAGCGCCGGGATGATAGCCAGCAGCAACAGCACCAGCGGGTAATGATCCAGATTGATATCGCTACGCACCGGCACCGCCCGCTGCCATAGCGTTGGCACGCCCAGCGTGAAGTCATAACCAAACAGACCCAGCCACAGCAGATTGAGCAACATGGCCGCCGCCAGCACCGCCGCACAGGCAATGGCGTAACGATGAAAGTGGCTCAGGCGGATGCGGGGATCGCTGTCGAGGCGGGCGGGTGCGGTCATTTTATGGCTCCAGCGCAGGGGCGCGGGTTGCGGTGGTCGATGGCTGTACTTTAGTCAAGCACTGGCCCGCGCTGCATCGGCGGGATTGCGCGCCTGGATGTGGGCCTTTATAGCGAGATCGCGATGAATATTTGCGGCGGCGTGTCAGTGCTGTCACCTATGCTGTCAGTGGTGCGCCGACAGGACTATCCGCAGCGCGCCGCTTAAGGCCAGCCGCCGCGCCAACCAGAATACGGCCTGAAGATGTGGCCGCGCGCCTGGCGCCGGACCCTCGCCGCAGCGCCGGCGCCGGCATCACGTACCGGCACAAGAAAATACAGCGCATATCGCACGATCTGCCTTACCGCCATCAGCCTTTCCGGAGCCCCACCATGCCACTGCCGCTCGACGCCCCAGTCGATAAAAGGGATAGACCCTATTCGCCCCCTGCCCGCGCCGAATTATCCGACGAGGGTCGCATGCGCCGCCGTGCCTTGATGCTGGTGGCCGCGCTGGGCATGATGGCGACGTTCCCGGCGTGGCTGCAAGGCAGCGTGGCGCACGCGGCTGCAGCCGCCAGCCCGCAAGCCGCCCCGGCCGAATTTCTGGCGTTGTCGCAACTGGTAACGGGCCGCAGTCAGCTTGATACCGAAGTGGCCAATCGCATTTACGCGGCATTGTCGCAAAAAGACCCCGCCTTCCCCGGTCAGGCCAGCGCCTTGTGGCAGCACGCCAATGCCGGGGTCGATGGTCTGCAGGCCGCCGCGTTAAATGATCCGGCTTTGTCCAAAGCGCTCAGCAACATCGTCAGCGCCTGGTATCTGGGCGAAGCAGGCGGTCAGGTCGTGCAATACAAAACCGCAATCGGCAATCAAGTGGTCGAAGACGTGGTGGTCACGCCAAGCTATTGCCGCGCGGCGCCGGGTTACTGGACGGCGCAACCGCCGCATACCGTGGCGCGCAGCATATGAGCGATGCCAGCAATGCCGATGTAATCATTGTTGGATCGGGGGTGGCGGGGGCCTTGATTGCGCACCAGTTAGCCAAAGCGGGTAAATCGGTTTTGATCCTGGAAGCCGGGCCACGCATCGAGCGCTGGCGCATTGTGGAAAATTTCCGCAATTCGCCCGCCAAAGATGATTTCATGACGCCCTACCCCAGCACGCCGCATGCCCCGCATCCGGAATACAGCCCCGAAAACAACTATCTGATTTTCAAAGGCCCGCAAAAATACAATTCCCAATATATTCGCGCCGTGGGCGGCACCACCTGGCATTGGGCGGCAGCCACCTGGCGTTTTTTACCCAATGATTTCCGCTTGCAGTCGGTCTATGGCGTAGGCCGCGATTGGCCGATCAGCTATGCCGATCTGGAACCGTATTACCATCAGGCCGAAATTGAGTTGGGCGTATCCGGGCCTAATGACGGCACTGACCTGGGCTCACCCCGTTCTGCCCCCTACCCCATGCCCGCATTGCCGCTATCGTGGAATGACCAACGCTTTCATGATGTATTGACGGCCGATGGATTCAAGGTTGTTTCTGAACCGGTGGCGCGCAATAGTCGGCCCTATGACGAACGCCCTTCCTGTTGCGGCAATAACAATTGCATGCCGATTTGCCCGATTGCCGCGATGTATAGCGGCATTATCCACGTCGATAAAGCCGAGCGTGCCGGCGCCCGGCTGCTGGCCAATGCCGTGGTGTACAAGATTGAAGTCGGCGCCGCCAACCGGATTGTGGCGGTGCATTACAAAGATCCGTCCGGGGTTTCGCATCGCATATCCGGGCGTTATTTTGTGCTGGCGGCCAACGGCATAGAAACACCCAAATTATTGCTGATGTCGACTGACCATCGTGCCGAGGGCGTGGCCAATAGCTCGGGGCAGGTTGGACGCAATTTGATGGACCATCCCGGCACCGGCGTGACTTTTCTGGCCAACGAGGATTTGTGGGCCGGACGCGGGCCGATGGAAATGACTTCGGTGGTTAATTTGCGTGACGGCGCATTCCGTAGCGAATACGCCGGTAAAAAACTGCATTTGAATAATGGCGCGCAAACCCGCCCGGCCACGCGCAAAGCCATCAAAATGGGATTGCTGGGTAAACAGCTGGACGCTGAAATCCGATATCGCGCCGCGCGCACCGTCAATATCAACAGCTTCCACGATATTCTGCCTGACCCCGCCAACCGCATCGTGCCCAGCGCCGGGCATCGCGATGCGCTGGGTATACCGCAGCCTGAAATCACTTATGCCATCGATGATTATGTGCGGCGCAGTGCGGCGCATACGCATGAGGCTTATGCGCGCATTGCGCAATTGTTTGGCGGCAAGGAAATCAGCTTTGATGACGACTTTGCCCCTAACAATCACATTATGGGCACGGCCATTATGGGCACCGATCCACGCAATTCGGTCACCGATGCGCATTGCCGCACTCACGATCATGAAAACCTGTATATCGCGGGCGGTGCCACCATGGTGACGGCGGGCACGGTCAATTGCACGCTAACCATCGCCGCCTTATCGTTGCGCATTGCCGATACCTTGAAGGCGGTGCTATGAGCCGCTATCGCTTTGCCTTGATGAGCGTGCTGGCGGCATTCAGCCTGCTGGCACATGCCGCCGCGCCCAATGATCCCGCGCTGATTAAACGCGGTGAATATCTGGCGCGGGCCGCCGATTGTTTTGCCTGCCATACCGCCGATAAAAACAAACCCCTCGCCGGCGGATATGGCATCGATTCGCCGTTTGGCATGATCTACACCCCCAATATCACGCCGGACAAAGAAACCGGCATAGGCAACTGGAGTGATGACGAGTTTTATCGCGCGCTGCATCAAGGCATAGGCAAACACGGCGAACAGCTTTATCCGGCGTTTCCGTATCGCGCGTTTACGCTGATGCCGCGCGCGGACGTACTGGCGATCAAGGCTTATCTGTTTGCCCAGCCCGCCATTCATTACACCCCGCCGCCCACTCAATTGCCGTTCCCGTTTAATCAGCGCTGGGCCATTGCGGGCTGGAAATTGATTAATTTCCGCGAAGGCGAATTCAAACCGGAGCCGGGCAAAGATGAAGTCTGGAATCGCGGGGCTTATCTGGTGGAAGGCCTGGCGCATTGCCAGGAATGCCACACGCCGCGCACGCTGACCATGGGTTTGAATGCCGACAAAGCCTTTGGCGGCGGCCGAATCGGCAATTGGCACGCGTTTAATATTTCTGCGGACAAAACCAGCGGCGTGGGCGGCTGGAGCGACGAAGAATTAATCCAGTATCTGCATACCGGCAAGGCGGACGGTCGGGCGGCGGCAGCCGGTGGGATGGCGGAAGCGGTGGAAGACAGCTTGCGTTATCTATCACCGGATGACCTGAAAGCCATCGTCGGCTATTTGCGTAGCGTGCCGCCGATTCATAACCCCAAAGACAATCAATCGCGCTCAACCTGGGGCAAACCGGCGCATGACGAAACCACTTTGCGCGGCAAAGCCGGCATCTCGGCCAGCAATGACGCCATCAGCGCGGCTGAATTGTTCAGCGCCAATTGCGCCAGTTGCCATAACCCGTCTGGCGCAGGCAGTAGCGATGGTTATTATCCGTCGCTATTCCACAATTCGACGGTAGGCGCGCAGAACCCGGCCAATCTGGTGCTGGTATTGCTGAATGGCGTGCACAGGGATATGGGTAATCAAACGGTGTTTATGCCCGGCTTTGGCGACAAACTGACCGACCAGCAAATCGCAACGTTGACCAATTATCTGCTCGACCACTTTGGCAATCCGGCGCGCCAGATTGATGCCCATTTTGTAAAGCGCTTGCACCACCCCGGTAAAGGATCGACCTATCTGATCATGGCGATTGCCGCCTTTGTCGTGGTGGTGCTAGCAATTATTGCTTCGCTCTGGGCAATTCGGCGGCGCCCGCTACGCGTATTGCATCACTAAGCCATAAACCCGATATTGGCCGGCCAACCCGCATTGGTGAAGCTGGCCAGATTGGGGACCACACTGCTTAATTGCGCGGGCGTAACGCCAAACCAGGTGGCTAGCGTGGCCACGTATTGATCGACCGAGGTGGTTGGAATCCAGCGGCCTTCTTTGGTCGAATCATCCGGTCCGCCCAATACATGCTGCGGAAAGCGACCATAAAACTGTTTGCCCTTGACCGCCCCGCCCATCACCAGGTGGTGCCCGCCCCAGGCGTGATCGCTGCCTGCGGTCGAATTGGGTTTGAGCGTGCGGGTAAAGTCCGACATGGTGGCGGTGGTGACATTGCTCGCCAGGCCCAGACTGCTGACCGCGCTGTTGAATGTGGCCAGCGCTTTGCCCAATTGGCCATACAGCGTGTTCTGGGTATTCAGTTGATCGCCATGTGTGTCGTAACCGCCCTGCGAAACAAAATACACCTGGCGGGATAATCCCAGCTTGGCGCGCGCTTCAATCAGCATGGCGACGGTCATCAATTGCAGGGCAATTGAAGACGTCTGGCCACTGAACAGCGGCCGCACCGTTGAGGCGGCGTTATTGACGATGGGATTGAGCAAGGCGCTGTTGCCCAATGCCGATTGCTTGATCTGGCCATCGATATTGCGCAAACGCGTATTCCCGGTTTGCGTGGCCAGTGCCGCCACGGCGCTTTGCAGCGACGTATTGGCATAACTCAAGCCAAAACTACCGCCTGCCGTCGGCACGGCCAAAGGCCGGGTGGTATTGCCAAGGGTAAAGATGCTGTTGCCCGCCAGGGTAATCACCGGCGGCACACTGCTATTGGCCGCAGTCAAATCCGCCACACGGCCGCCCCAACCACTGCTCTCGGCACCTTGCGGCGCAATCCCGGTGGTTTGCCATTGTTGTTGCTGGTCGATATGCGAATACAGATTGGCCGGTAACTTGTAGCCCGCAGTTTTTAATTGCGCTTGCGTCGTCGGCTTGGCCAGCGTGCCCGCATTAAACTGGATCGCCATTTCTCCCGCGTCCCACAAGCTCGCCAAAGGCGCCAGCGCCGGATGCAGACCGAACTGCTGCACGCCGTTCATGGCGTTCGCATCAATATTAGTCGGATTAGCCAAAGGTGCGAGTTGCGCTTGGGGAATCGCCAGCACGCCGCGTACCCCGGCATAGGTTGCATACGCACTCGCGTCGTAGGGAATGATCATGTTGTTGGAATCATTGCCGCCAAACAGAAAGACAATGACCAGCGCTTTGTAATCATTGCTGCTATCAGCAAAGGCGCTGCTCAAGGATAACTGGCTCAAAGCAGCCAACATACCGGCGCTGCCCGCGCCTTTCAGAAAATGACGACGGTTCATTAGCGTTGGACCTCGTAGAGCGGCGATGTCGCAATCAGATAAGCGACGGTGCGGGCGGGTAATTGTGGGTTGGCGGTCACGCTTTTGGCGCTGAGTGCTTTGACTTGCGCCACGATGGTGGCGTGTGCGTCGGCGGGCAAATCGTCGTGCAACAGCAAGGCCGCCATTTGATTAACCAGCTGGTCCGGATCGGTAATGCCGGTCCACGCCGAGAAATCAATGCGCGTGCCGACCGAATTGCTGACGCTGCTATCCGCGGCCACGCCATTGCTTTGCAACACCACGGCGCCGACCGCGTTCATGCGTGCCAGTGCACTGCTGGTATCCAGAATGCCGAATTCGGGACCGTATAAATCAGCGGCGCCCGGCGCGCGATATTGCGGCGAATAAAAATTGAAGACCGAGGGCGAGGCAAACACCGCTTGCGACATACCCGCCGTCGCGTTGCGCGGATTCATACCATCGGTGGTTGCCCCCAGCGTGCGCAACAAACTGGCCATAAACAGGGCCGGCTCACGCAGATGGCCATAAGCCGCATCCGCCACATTGCTGCCGCGCGCTTCCGGGTCCAGCAGAATGGCTTTGATCACGGCTTTCATATCACCGCGTACGCCGCTGCCATTGTCATTAAATGCCGCGCTGACGCGCGCAATATAGGCCGGGCCGGGATTGCTGGTGACCAGTTTCTGGATCAGTTGCTTGCCCACAAACGGGCCGACGTTGGGGTGATTGAAAATAATATCGAGCGCGCCATCCAGATCTTGTTGCGCCGTTTGCCCGGCGGGCAAGGTCTGGCCGTTGAGCAATACTTTGGCATCGACATCGTGCTGGTTATCAAACGCCACCATCTTGCCCGCGCGATTGGTCGGGTTGGTCCATTTGGACAAGGCGCCCGGCAACGGCGGAAAAGTCCATCCCGTCATGGCGCGGGCCATGGCGGTAATTTCGGCCTGGCCATAGGTAGGAATGGCGTCCCCGTTGCTATCTGTTTGCACGCTACCATCGGCATTCAGTTTTTCAAGGCCGATGGTAAACAGCTGCATTAATTCACGTGCGTAATTCTCGTTGGCCTGCACGCCCTTTACTGGATTGGGCTTGCCGTTATTGACCATATTCAGCCAGCTGCCCATGACGGGATGCAAAGTGACATCACGCATCAAATCGCGGAAATTGCCAAAGGCATCGTTCAATAACATGTTCTGGTAATCGGCCTGGGCATAAGCCTCATAGCCGGAGGTCACAAACAATTGGGATAAGGCAAACGCCACCCGTTGGCGCAATTGATCCTGACCATTAATGGCATTGGCAAAGAACATGCGCTGAACCTGGGTCAGGCCGTAATAATCGCGACTGCAATTCTTGAGCATCAAGGCATCGGTCGATTGCGCAATGGTGTTGGCATCGCTGGTGCAACTGCCTTGATTAGACGGATTGACATAAAAGAATCCGTTATAGCCTGTGGCCGGAATGGTGAATTGGCGCGCGATCCATTGATTGGCAGTGCCCGCCTGTAAATCCGCCAGCGCCGCCGGTGCAGCACCAAAGCTGGCTTGTTCCAGAAAGCGTTGGGCATCTTGTCTGGAAACAAACACCACATCGCTATTGCCGCCGCTGCTATTGCTATTGCTATTGCTGCTACCGCCGCTATTGGCGCTATCGCTGCTACCGCCCCCGCCACCACCACATGCGGCGAGCGCCAACGCGAGCGCCCCCATTACTCCGACGCGCGAGCCCGCACGCCATGCCTGATGCGACATTGCCCTGTCCCCTTGAATCAATAAATGTTGCGCGGCGCTGGTCGCAGATCAATGGCAATGCGGTTTATTGCCTTTTATCACCGACTAATGCAGGTCGATGTGATCGATTACGCCGCGTCTTTGACAGGGATTATTTAGGCAGTGACGCCCGGATACAGAAAGACATTAGAGATGAAAGGCCGATACAAACAGACAGGTTGCCGGGCCTATAACCAATGCCGATTACTGCGCGACCACAGTGCAGCAAGGTCGCCATGGCCATACCCGATGAGCTGCCGTACAGGGGCAGCACTGCCGCAAATGGTCAGTTGCCAACGTCAAATAATTTGGGTATGTGCGCGCGCCAGCCGCATACGTCAGGGCTGAATTGGCTTTAGCCCGCAATTAGCTTGTGTCCAATATGGTTATTGGCTATTCATCCAGAATCTCAATTCAAGGGTCGATCAAATCGATCCGTGCCGCTATTAAGCCCATCGAATCAGCCTGTATACGCCAGGCCATGGATAGAGTTTTACAATTTATAACCATCAACTATGCAATTAATTCTTGCCAATCCGGCAATCTGACGTAGAAAGATGACTGCGTGAAGTGGATCGTCAAGGATCAATACCGGTTGTAATTAAAACGGTATTTCACACAAACGCAAACGCGGGCTCAATGAAAACAAGATGGGCAACGCCAGTGTCTGCCAAGGACGAACGGCGCGTAGCTTCTGCCGCTTATTGTGGCGTTGCCCACCCGGCGCCTTCTCGCGGCGCGTGTAAACCGGGCTGAGCAAAGTCCGGCAAAACAGACCGACCGCACGCAAAAAAACGGCCGTGATTGCTCACGGCCGTTTTCATTATTGCGTAGCGACTTAACCCATAAAGCCCAGGTTAGCCGGCCAGCCTGCCGCAGTAAACGTCGACAGATTAGGCACCACCGAGGCCAGTTGCGCCGCCGGTACGCCCAGCCAGGTGGCGAGGGTCGCGGCGTATTGCTCAACCGACGTGGTCGGAACCCAGCGCCCTTCTGCGCCATAGTCGGTCGGACCGGCCAGTTGGTGGGTCGGGAACGTACCGTAGTAGTTCTTGCCCTTGACCGCACCGCCCAGAATGAACTGGTGACCGCCCCAGGCGTGGTCAGCACCGCCGGTGGAGTTCGACTTGAGCGTACGGCCAAAGTCGGACATGGTGGCCACGGTGACGTTGTTGCCCAGACCCAGCGAATTCATGGCGTTCATAAAGGTTGCCAGGCTGTTGCCCAACACGCCGTACAACGCTTGTTGCGTGGCCAGCTGGTTGGTGTGGGTATCAAAACCACCCAGCGACACAAAGAACACCTGACGCGATTGAGCCAGCTTGGCGCGGCTTTCAATCAGCATGGCCACCGTCGCCAGCTGCACTGCCAGTTCGCTGGTCTGACCAGCAAACATGGCTTTCACGGCCGAGCTGCTGTTGTTGATGATTGGGCTGATGGTCGAGCTGGCCGCCAGGGCTGCGTTCTTGATCGACACCTGCGCCAGTTCCAGTTGCGACGAAGCCAGGTTGCGCAGACCGATTTCGGATTGCGCCAGATAAGCATCGCCCCACAACGGCGAGAACACGCTGCCATAAGTCGGCACGGCCAGCGGACGCAGGCTGTCGCCCTGGGTGTAGATCGCGTTACCCGACAGCGTCATCACCGGCGAAATACCGCTCAGATTGGCGCCAACGTGTTCGGCAGCACGGCCGCCCCAACCGGCACGCACCATACCCAGTGCGTCGGTGCCCGTGGCTTGCCATTGTTGCTGTTGGTCAGCATGCGAGAACAGGTTGGTCGGCAAGGTTGCGGTGCCGGCCAGAATCTGGGCACGGGTGGTCGGTGCAGCCAGCGGCCCGATGTTGAACTGAACAGCCAGTTGGCCAGCATCCCAGAACGATTTGAGCGGGGACAAGGCCGGGTGCAGTGCAAATTGCGTCACGCCAGCGGTCTTGGTGGTATTCAGACCTGCAGTCGGGTTGGTCAACGGCACCAGGCTGGTTTGTGCCAGCGCCAGGCCACCGCGGATGGCGGCGTAGTTGGTGTAGCTGCTGCTGTCGTAAGGGATGATCATGTTGTTCGAGTCGTTACCACCGAACAGGAACACACAGACCAGGGCTTTGTAATCAGAGCTGGTATCAGCCAGGGCTTTGAGTGCGCCCAGTTGGCTCATTGCGGCAACCATGCCAACACCACCAGCGCCTTTCAGGAATTTTCTGCGATTCATATCTGCCAAACCTCGTAAATGGGCGACGTCCAGGACGCCAAAGTCTTTAAGGGGGGCGGCTCACTCATTTACTGCGTCTTGCTGATCTCTGCCGCGTTGGTGCTATTAGGCCTGAGTATCAGTGTTTACTTAACCAGGTCGATACCTGGGGACGCTGTAAGCTTGCCGAGTAAGGCGCAAACCGGGGGCGTGGCGGGCTGGTTTGCAAAATGTTCCAGCACCGCACGACCAATTAAAAATCAAGGGTTTACTTCTGGATTCCGGCGGGGGCCAGTGCCTTTGGAGGGCACTGGCTTCGCCACATTTACTTCTGGATTTCGTACTGCGGCGACGTAGCGATCAGGTAGCAGATGTCGGCAGCAAGCAGCTTGGGCATCGCCTTGATCTGAGCGTCAGTCAGGTTCTTGAGGTAGGTCATGATGGCGGCCTTCATACCTGCGGTCATCGAGCCATGCATCAGGATGTCGTTGAACTTCTCTACTGCAGCGGCACGGTCAGTCAGGGCGCCGAACTTGCTGACATCGATATGCGTCCCGATCGAGTTGGTCACCGACTTGTCAGCGGCCGCACCACCCAGGAAGAACATCTGCACAGCAAAGTTGGAGCGGTTGATCTGGCTGGCGGTGTTAAGCAAGCCAAATTCAGGGCCGTTCAGCGTGGTACCCGGTGCTACATACGACGGCGAGTAGAAGTTGAACACCGAAGGCGACATGTAAACCGATTCACCTTGCACCGTGCTCCAGTAGTTGGGGCCCATGCCATCGGTAGTACCGCCCAGCGTGCGCAGCAGTTGCAGCATGTACACCGCCGGTTCGCGCAGCTTGCCGTAAGTAGCGCTGGTCTTGCTGTCACCGCGTGCTTCCGGATCGGTCAGGATGGCGGTCACGACTGCAGACAGATCACCGCGCACACCGGCACCGTTATTGCCCCACACGGCCGAAACACGTGCCACATAAGCCGGCGACGGGTTGCTGGTCACCAGTTTCTGGATCAGCTGCTTGCTGATAAACGGGCCCACGCTGGCATTGTTGGTTACGGCGGTGATGGCTGCATTCAGATCGCTGGTCGCGGTGCCCCCTGCCGGAATCACGGTGCCACCCACAATGGTCTTGGCATCGGTGTCGTGGTAGGCGTCCATAGCAACCATCTGGCCTGAGTGGTTCACCGAGTTGCCGTTCCACACCACTTTGCCACCCGGAACTGCCGGGTAGGTCCAGCCGGTAAAGGTACGCGCCAGCGCAGTAACTTGCGCCTGGGTGTAGTTAGCCACCGGCTTGCCTTTGGCATCCAGCTTGTAGGTGCCATCGGCGTTCAGCTGATTGGTACCCATGGTAAACAGCTGCAAAAATTCGCGAGCGTAGTTTTCGTTGGCCTGAGTGCCTTTGGCGGCGTTGGGCTTGGCGTTGTTCACCATGTCCAGCCAGTCACCCATGGTCGGGTGCAGGGTCACCACCGTCATCAGGTTTTTATAAGTGTCGAACGCATGGTTCAACAGCAGGTTCTGGTAATCGGCCTGGGCGTAGCCTTCATAACCGGAGGTCACCAGAATTTGCGACAGTGCAAAAGCCACGCGCTGACGCAGTTGATCTTTACCGCTCAGGGCGTTGGTAAAGAAAGTACGTTGTACGGCGTTGGGCGCAAAAATATCGCGGCTGCAATATTTGATCTTGAGCGCATCGGTTTCGTACTTGACGACGTTGGCTTCGTTGGTGCAGCTGGCGCCGCGGAACGGGTCAACCCAGTAGTAACCGTGGTAGCCGGTAGCCGGGATGGCCATCTGAGCCTTGATCCAGCCCTTGATACCCAGGCGTTGCACATCTGCGATATCCGATTCGGTCGGACCGAAAGCGGCTTGTTCCAGCAGACGTTGTGCATCAGCACGCGTCACCGTAGTGGTGGTCGTGGTGTCTTGATTGGACTGGAGTTTCAGGCTCGTATCCTGAGTACCAGTGATATCGCTGCTACCACCGCCACAGGCGGCCAGAGCGGCGGTCAGGGTCATTACAGCGGCGCTGCGAAGGGCGTTTTTACCGCGCAAAACTTCAAATTGAAAATCCATTGTGTAACTCCATTGCGTGGGGCGGCGTCTTTCGCTTGGGGCCTTGTGGCCGGTGCCGCGATGGACCGTATTTAGCCTGAAGCATCAGTATTTCAGGAATAGCTGATGGATAACCGGCGCTGGAAAACGGACCAAAGCGATGACGCTGCACTTACGCAATTTCTCTACTGCAATTACCTATTCTTGCTTTTGTTGTAAAAATACGACCTACTGACCTCGAAAATATGCAGCACAAGCCCCTGTTTTTATTGGTAAAAATTCACGTTGACCTTATCTTACAAATATTGTGGTCAAATTCACAGATTACACAAAAAATAAGAATTGACAGCAAAGCTGGGCTTTTGCTCGTAAGTGAACCGAGCCTCCCCAGGGTGGTACCTGGTAGGCCTGAAAGCCGACTATTTGGGGATGAACGGTCGGTTTTTATAAAAGTCACCGTCGATACAAGCCCCTGAAACAACAGGATTTATCTGAAAATTTTGCAAAATCGGCGTGCAGTGGGTGTCGTCAGGTATCGATGTACAGCTCGACCGGATGGTCAGGGCGTAAAAAAACCCAGGAGGGCTCCTGGGTTTTGTCAGCTTTGTCGGCAAAGTTGTCAGTATGTTACCGCTGATGCAACCAAGCTTTCGGGTTGTTCACCCCAAAAAGATTTGTATCAGACAACTTTTGCCCGCTTCAAGCCGGGTTAGCGGGGCTGGCCTTGCTTTTTGGCTTGCTGGGAGCCAGCAATTTCCATGTGCCGTCATCGAGCTTGCAATATGCCGGCGTCATGCGGTCGTTCTGAACCTTGCTGGTAAACGAGAGCTGAATATTCCGACAGTCGCGCCCACCATGCTGGTAACTGCGGGTGGGCACCAGGTCGACCGTGGTGCCGCGTTTGCTGTTGGTATCCGCGTCGGCGCTGCTCCACGTGCGGTGCTCGCCGTCTTTGGCTTCATTCAGCGCAGCCATCACGCTGTCGTTCAGGCTTTTCTGGTCCGCCGTGCTTAAACGCGTCAGCGGGGTATTGCTCATAAAACCCAAACCGGCGGCCTGCACCGTGGGGGCAATGACGAAAGGCGCGGCGGCAATCAATACGGCCATGCAAGCGGTGATACAACGCATGCGGAAGACTCCCTCAGGGATGGTTGGATTTGTAACACAGTGAGAAAACGCATTCTGTCGGTGCGCCACGTACACGCACGCACAGTCTGTGAGGCATGGCTGACGCTGATTTCAACGGCATGCCGCCGTCATACAATCAGCGCAGTCCCCAGGCCCGGCGTAGTCTTGCTCAATCGGGTCGGCCCCGGCTATGGCACAAGTGGCCAAAATCATTCGGGGGCCCAAGACATGAGTGCACGCTGCTTTCAGTTTTGCGGGAACGCGGTATCAGATATAGACAACCGGGCTGGCGCACGCCAGGTGGTATCGCAACAGCATGGGCCGTTTAGCACAGGCAAAGCCGTGGCAGGCAGGCCTAATCGGGAAACAACATCGAAGCAGTCAGCCGCACACCCCAGCCCGGCGCCGAATCCGGCCTGGCCATCCAGTACTTGCCCTCCAGCCCCACACTGCCCTTTTGCTGGCCAAAGCTGAACGGCTTGCTGACCCCAGCACTGACCGGCACGCTCCAGTTGCGCGCGGTCCAGTCATAGCTGCTGTCCGAGCCTACCGACCAGGTCAGCCCGGACTTCTGGGTATACGCCAGAAATGGCTGCATGGCCGACACGCTATTGCTGTTGCGCAGATTGCCTGGCACGCCGGGCGTGGCATAAGACCAGATATGGCTGGCTTGCACGCCCCACTGCCACTGGCTGGCTTGCATCATCAACACACCGGAAGGCCCGGTGCCCCAACGATCCGCCCCCGGCGGACGCGTGGCCGGGTCACTACTTAGATAAGCGGTGCCGCCCGCCAGCATCAAGCCACCGTCGTTAGCGACGGCATTGGGTGCCAGCCACACATTGTGTACGGTCTCGCCGCCGCCATAAGGATTGCTACCCGGCAGCAAATCGGTCTGTGCACCAGACAGCGTGGTGTGCGACAACATGGTCCAGTCGCGATTGAGCGGCACCAGCGCATCGTCCTGCGGCACACCCCAGTGGTGCGCCAGCGCGCTTTGCATCAAGCGCGCGCCGACGGTTTGTTGCGGCGGTCGCAGCAGGGCCAGGCCGACGTCATCGACCTCATCCGCGCTCGCCCACGCGCTGCACAGACACAGGCTCAGCGCAGCCGCCAGCCAGCGTGGCCGTCTGTATCGCGCTGTCGTCCCATCTGCCATGCCCGTTCTCCCGACGTGCGCCAGCCTCAAAAATGGCAGGCAGGCCGTGTGTTGCTACTTTGGTTTTTTAGTGGGATCAGGCTGCGTTTAAAACGCTTTATAAATTGCCCTGACCGATGCTGTAACGTTAGACGGGTCGTCGTGAAAATTCACGCCCAGCCGTTCTGCGGTCCGCACCGTCGGTCAGTTTTGCAACACTTTGCCGGGCTCCACCGGCCTCGACTCAGGCCACAGGCGGCTGCGCGGGTGGCGTATACCACGCGGCAGGCGGCACCAGCACCGCGCTTTCCGGCTGCTCTTCGAAATGCGGCGACATGATCTGCACGCCATTGCGATTGAATTCATCCTGGATTTCGCCATGCAGCACCGATAACACCGTGGCCCGTTCCAGCGGATTTGGCATATGCGCGAACAACTGATATTCCACATAGAAATCCGAGAGCGCCCGTTGCAATACATAAGGCACGGGCTCTTGCGCCAGCCCCGGCGTACGCACTGCGGCAGCGATCAACATGGCATGCACCTGACGCCAGGGCGTGTCGTAGCCGATGGTCACTGTGGTGGAGACCAACGACCCCGCCGGCCCGGCCTGGCGGGTGTAGTTATAGATGGTGTTGCCCACCACCACGGCGTTGGGAATGGTAATTTCCTCCATGCGCCGTGTCAGCAGCTTGACCGACAGCGTGCTTAATTCGGTGACCACGCCAGTGGTTTCGCCGATGGCCACCAGATCGCCGCGCCGCAGCGCTCGCGAATACACCAGCACCATGCCGCTCATAAGCTGATTGACCACCCCGGCCGAGCCCAAGGTGATCATGAATCCAAACAACACCGACAGCCCCTTGAACACATCGCTCTGCGAGCCGGGAATATACGGATAGGCAAACGTCAGACCTAAGGCCCACACCAACACACTGACCATGCGCCGCGTGGCCGCTGCGGTTTCCGGGTGCAGACCGGGAATTTCCATATGGCCTTGTTGCACCGAGGTAAATACCCGGATCACCAGCGCATTGAGCGCCCGCGTAATCAGCAAGATCACCACCACGGTAATCACGCCCGGAATCGCATCGATAAACGCCTGGGCAAAGCGTGCGGCCAGGCTGGCGAGCAACTCGCCCATGCGATCGCCCAGCGGCTGGGTAAAGCTGAATTGCTCCAGCACATATAACAACCACGCCCACGCCAGCGCCAACCAGGCCAGCACCGCAACGGTCTGGATCAAGCGCACCGCCCACTGCTGCACCATCTCCATCCAGTCAAAGCCGGCGAGCGCCACATGCTCGTCACGCATCCGCGCCATCAAGCGCAACAAGCGTCGACGTAACTGGCTGAGCGCCCAGCTGGCCAGCACCAGCAAGGCCGTCGCGATGGCGCTGGCGATCAGCCCATGCAACAGATTGGGCCAATGCAGGCCCTGCGCCTTGGCCGTGAGTGCCGCGCGGAGATTGGCATCGGTCCGGTCGATCAGCTGAGCATACGTTTGCGTTGAGGCCGGGTCCTGATCAGCGGGCACCAGCCAGAACAACAAACGATCGCCCAACTGGAATACGGTGACCGGTGCGTTGTTCATGCTCAGTTGCAGCCGCGTCAGCGGCGCGTCGAGCGCGCGTTCGGGCAAGGCATCCAGACTGGCCTCGGTGCGCGATACCCGTAACTGTGGCGTCACCCCGCCCAGGCTGGCCCGAAAAGTGACGATGTCACGATTGGCAAAGCGCAGCGTTGCGGCGGCCGGGCCAGATGCGGCGGTGGGCGTGGGCGTAGCGAATACGGCGGGCGTTAGCAGCAGCGCCAGCAGCAAGCAGAACAGATTTTTGTACATGATTTTGCGTGGCCGCGAGTGAGGGGTCTTGGGTGGTATAGCTGATGGCACCGGCAAATTGAATTTATTCATGCGCGCAATCATTGCGATTACCCGCCAGCCACCGCGCAGCGCGCGGCCCAAAACAAAACCCCGCGCCGCCGTGGCGGCGGAACGGGGTCAGTTGCCGCCCTGCGTGGCCGACATTTCTGCTATTGCGCCTGCAAGACTGCCGGCCCCTGCCAGGGCGGCACGCCGGCGCGCCACCAGACGCCCGGCTTCACAAGCTGCGGCGCGGACTCAAGCAGGCAAGCACCACCCCGGCACCGCCAGCCCGCGCATGCGGCGCCGCTCTGCGCTCAATGCCCTGCCGCCACCGCTTCGCCACTCAAGCCATTCCATCCGCCGCCCAGTGCTTTCACCAACAACACATGTGCACTGAACTGGCGTCCCTGCAGTTGCAGGGCCGTCACCTCGGCCGACAACGCCGAAGCCTGCGCACTGGCCACAGTCAGGTAGGTTGTGGTGCCGGCCTTGTACTGGTTTTGCGCCAGTTGCTGCGCATCGCGCGCCGCCGCCACGGCCTGGTCGCGGGTTACCGCTTCGTCATCCAGCACACGCAAGGCAACCAGGTTGTCTTCCACTTCCTGCAGGCCGCCCAATACTGTTTGCCGATAGGTCGCCACCACCTGGTCATAGCTGGCCTTGGCCTCGTTCTGGCCGGCCTTGAGCAGACCGCCTTCAAACAAGGGCTGCGCCAGCGCCGCGCCCAGCGACCAGATCTGGCTGGGCGCGTTAAACCACTGCGCAAAGCTGTTGTTCTGATACCCGCCCGACGCCGACAAGGACAAGGCCGGGAACATCGCCGCCGTCGCCACGCCGATATTGGCATTCGCCTTGGCCACCGCGCGTTCGGCCGAGGCCACATCGGGCCGCCGCTCCAGCAACGCCGACGGCAGCCCCACAGGCACGCCTGGCAATTTGGCCGCCAGGGGCACCACCGGCAAACTGAAATCGGCCGGTGCTTTGCCCAGCAGAATGGCGATGGCGTGTTCCATCTGGGCACGGCTCACTTCCAGATCGGTCAGTTGCGCCTGGGCATTGAGCAATTGCGTTTGCGCCTGCGCCACATCCGATCGGGTAACGATGCCGGCCTGGTATTGGTTTTGCGTCAGCGTCAGCGACTTTTGATAAGCGTCGACGGTTTGCTGATACAGCGTCTTCTGGCTATCCAGCACCCGCAAGGCAAAATAATCCTGCGCCAGCGTGGCCTGGGCACTGAGCAAAGCGCCTGCCAGATCGGCTGCGCTGGCCTGGGTGGCCGCGTCCTGCGCTTCGACCGAACGGCGTACCTTGCCCCAGATATCCGGCTCCCAACTGGCATCCAGCGATTGGCTGTAGTTGTTTTTGACACTGCTGCGGCTGGTGGTCGTGGTGTTGTCGACGCCGCTCAGCGTGCTGGTGTTGCTGGCACTGCGGCTGGCCGACAAACCCAGCGACAGCGTGGGCCAGAACGAAGCCCGTGCCGCATCGCCCGCCGCCACGGCCAGCCGGTAGGCGGCTTCAAACTGCTTTACCGTCTGGTTGTTGACCTGCACTTGCGGCATCAGGGCATTCAAGGTGGCGTCGTCATACACGGTCCACCAGTCACCGCGCGGCTTCAGATCAGCCGGTTGCGCCTGTTTCCAGCCTGCCAGTTCCTTGTACGCCACCGGCATGCTGGCATCAGGCGCGCCGTGGTAATCGGGGCCAACGGCGCAGCCGCTCAGCCCGCCGACCAGCACGGCCGCCATGGCCACAGCCAGCAAGCCCAGACGCGACGCCGGACGCGCAATAAGCGGCGATTTTTTGTTTTGCGTAGAGACCATATCAATATTTGCCATAGCGTTTAGCGTGGCCCGGCTTCAGGGCGCGGGTCGAAGGTGGATCGGGTTTCGGCCATGCCGCGACGCCGCAGCGCCCACAGCCGGAACCGGTCGAGATACAGATACATCACCGGCGTGGTGTACAGCGTCAGAATCTGGCTCACCACCAGGCCGCCGACGATCGAGATCCCCAGCGGTTGGCGCAGTTCGGCGCCGTCGCCGTGGCCGAGCGCCAGCGGAATCGCGCCAAGGATCGCGGCGGCCGTGGTCATCATGATCGGGCGAAAGCGCAACATGCAGGCATGGAAGATGGCATCGCGCGAATTCATGCCCAGGCGGCGTTCTGCATCCAGCGCAAAGTCGATCATCATGATGGCGTTTTTCTTGACGATACCAATCAGCAACAACACGCCGATCAGCGCCACGATGGTGAACTCGGTCTTGAACAACATCAGCGCCAGCAAAGCCCCCACCCCGGCCGACGGCAGCGTCGACAGAATGGTGATCGGATGCACATAGCTCTCATACAAGATGCCCAGCACGATGTAGACCGCAATGATGGCCGCCAGGATCAGGATGGGCTGGCTGCTCTGGCTTTGCTGGAACGCCTGCGCTGAGCCCGAGAACGAACCATGCACGCTGGTCGGCACGCCGAGGCGGTTCATGGCGTCTTCAATCGCTTTTTGCGCTTGCGACAAAGACGTACCCGGATCGAGGTTGAACGAGATGGTGCTGCTGACAAACTGGCCCTGATGGTTGACTGCCAAGGGTGTAAAGGTGGGGCCATAGCTGGCCACCGCCGACAAGGGCACTTGCGCCCCGGCCGCGGTAATCAGGAACACGTCCTTCAACGCTTCCGGGCTTTGCCAGTATTGCGGCGCCACTTCCATCACCACGTGGTACTGATTGAGCGGGTTATAGATGGTGGAAACCTGGCGTTGGCCGAAGGCGTCGTTAAGCGCGCTATCCACCTGGCTGACCGTCAGCCCCAAGCGGGCTACCGCATCCCGATCAATATTGAGCGACGTCTGCAGACCCTTGTCTTGCTGATCTGTGTTGACGTCTTTCAACAGGTCGATATTGGACAAAGCAGCGCGGACCTTGGGCTCCCACGTGCGCAAGGCTTGCAGGTCATCGGCCTGGATCGTGTATTGATACTGCGCATTGGCACTGCGGCCGCCAACGCGGATGTCCTGTACCGACTGCAGAAAGGCGCGCGCGCCCGGCACCTGGCCCAAAGGTTCACGCAGGCGCGCAATCACCTGGTCCGCCGTTTCCTTGCGTTGGCTGAGCGGTTTGAGCGCCACAAACATATTGCCGCCGTTGCGCTGGCCGCCGCCGGTAAAGCCCACCACCGATTCCACCGCCGGATCGCTCTTCACGATGTTCATGAACTGCTGCATCTTGATGCGCATGGCCTGGAAGCTGATGGCCTGATCCGCCTGCACCATGCCCATCATGCGGCCGGTATCCTGCTGCGGAAAGAAGCCCTTGGGAATCACTATATATAGATAGACATTCAGGCAGACCGTAGCGAGCAGGATCAGCATGATCAGCGGGGCCTGATTCAGCGCCCACGCCAGCGAACGACGGTAGCCGCCGAGCATGCCCTCAAACACGCGTTCACTGGCGCGATACAGCCGCCCGTGTTCTTTGGGTTCGGGCCGCAGCAGGCGCGCGCACATCATGGGCGTGGTGGCCAGCGAGACCACCAGTGATACCAGAATGGCCACCGACAGCGTCACCGCAAATTCGCGGAACAAGCGCCCGACAATGCCGCCCATCATCAGGATGGGGATAAACACCGCCACCAGCGAAATGCTCATCGAGATGACGGTAAAGCCCACCTCACGCGCCCCGGCCAGCGCGGCAGCAAACGGCTTCATGCCCTCTTCGATATGGCGTGAGATGTTTTCCAGCACCACGATGGCATCATCGACCACAAAACCGGTCGCCACCGTCAGCGCCATCAGCGACAGATTGTTGAGGCTGAAGCCACACAGATACATCGCTACAAAAGTGCCGATCAGCGACACCGGCACTGCCACGCACGGAATCAGCGTGGCGCGACCATTGCGCAAGAACACAAACACCACGCCGATCACCAGCAATACCGAAATGATCAGCGTGCGCTCCACTTCATTGAGCGAAGCGCGGATGGTGGGCGTGCGGTCCATCGCCGTTTCCATATTGATGGCGGCGGGGATCTGCGCTTTGAGCGCCGGCAGCTCGCGGTTCACCGCGTTAACCGTCTCGATAATGTTGGCACCCGGTTGGCGGCTGATAATCACCAGCACCGAGGGTTTGCCATTGGCCATCCCGGCATTGCGCACGTCCTGCACCGAATCAACCACATCGCCCACATCCGACACCCGCACCGCGTTGCCATTCTGGTAGCTGATGATCAGCGGCATGTATTCAGCGGCCGTTTTGGCCTGGTCGCTGGCGTAAATCTGCCAGTGCTGATCGCCCGATTCCAGCATGCCTTTGGGACGATTGGCGTTGGCATTGGCCAGCGTGGTGCGCACGCTTTCCAGCGGAATGCCGTACTTGTTGAGCTGCGACGGATTGAGTTCCACCCGCACCGCCGGCAAGGAGCTACCGCCCACGCTGACCTGGCCCACGCCATCCACCTGCGACAATTTCTGCGCGAGGATGGTCGAGGCCGCGTCATACATCTGGCCCTGGCTCATGGTGTTGGAAGTCAGCGCCAGGATCATCACCGGGGCATCGGCCGGGTTGACCTTACGATAGGTGGGATTGCTGGGCATGCCGGACGGCAACAGCGCGCGACTGGCGTTGATGGCCGCCTGCACATCGCGCGCCGCCCCGTTGATATCGCGGTTAAGGTCAAACTGCAGCGTAATGCGCGTCGAGCTTAACGAACTGGACGACGTCATTTCGGTAACGCCCGCAATGCGGCCCAGGGCGCGTTCCAGCGGCGTGGCCACCGTCGCCGCCATGGTATCGGGCGAAGCACCGGGCAAGCTGGCCGACACCGAAATCGTCGGAAAATCCACCTGCGGCAGCGGCGACACCGGCAGCAGATTGAACGCCACCGCCCCGGCCAGCGCCACGCCTATGGTCAGCAGCGTGGTGGCGACCGGACGTTTGATAAAGATAGAAGAGAAGCTCATCAGCGCACGTCCGTCACACGCGTGCTGTCATGGCGGCCGCGCCATTTGCGCAAACGCGTACCCAGCCGATCAAAGTACAGATAGATCACCGGCGTGGTGAACAGCGTCAACACCTGGCTGACCAGCAAGCCGCCGACCATGGTTACGCCCAGCGGATGGCGCAGCTCGGAGCCAACGCCGTTGCCCAGCATCAGCGGCAGCGCGCCCAGCAAGGCCGCCATGGTGGTCATCAGAATCGGCCGGAAGCGCAGCAGACACGCTTGATAGATGGCCTCGCGCGGCGACTTGCCATGATCGCGTTCGGCCTCCAGCGCAAAGTCGATCATCATGATGGCGTTCTTTTTGACGATACCGATCAGCAAGATGATGCCGATGATGGCAATCACGCTAAGGTCCGTGCGCCCCACCAGCAAGGCCAGCAACGCGCCGATGCCGGCCGACGGCAGCGTCGACAGAATGGTAATCGGGTGGATATACGATTCGTACAGCACGCCCAGCACGATATACATCGTGATAATCGCAGCCAGAATCAGCCACAGTTCGTTCTGCAACGCCGCGCGGAACGCCAGCGCCGCACCCTGGAAGCTGGTGACGATGGCGGCCGGCATGCCGATCTCTTTTTCGGCTTGTTCGATCAACTGCACCGACTCACCCAAAGAGGCGCCCGAGGCCAGGTTAAACGAGATGGTCGAGGACGGGAATTGCGCCAGATGGTTGATCGACAACGGTGCGTCTCGCTCCACCACATGCGCCACCGCCGACAACGGCACTTGCACACCGCCCGTGCCCGCCACATGCAGATCATCCAGTTGCGCGATGCCCTTGTCGCTGGGCGTGGCTTCCAGGATGACGCGGTACTGATTTGACTGGGTAAAGATGGTCGAAATCATGCGCTGACCATAGGCGCTGTACAGCACCTGGTCGATGGCTGCCGGGGTAATACCCAGCCGCCCGGCCGCATCGCGATCAATATCCACCCACGCCTGCAAACCCCTGTCCTGCAAGTCGCTGGCAACATCGGCCAGTTGCGGAATGGTCTGCAGCTTGGCCACGAGTTTGGGCGTCCATACACCCAACTGGTCCAGATCGGGCGATTGCAGCGTGAACTGATACTGCGTGCGCGAAACCCGATCTTCGATGGTCAGATCCTGCACCGGCTGCATATATAAAGTAATGCCGGCCACGTGTTCGACTTTGGGTTGCAAGCGACGAATGATCTCACTGGCGCTGGCGCGGCCCGTATCGTGCGGCTTCAGGTTGATCAGCATACGGCCGCTATTGAGCGTGGCATTGGTGCCATCCACGCCGATATACGACGACACGCTGTCCACGTCCGGGTCTTGCAGGATGACCGCGGCCAGTGCTTGCTGGCGCTCCGCCATGGCACTGAACGACACCGATTGCGAAGCATCGCTGATGGCCTGAATCACGCCGGTGTCCTGCACCGGAAAGAAGCCCTTCGGCACAAAGATATATAACAAGGCGGTGAGCGCCACGGTCGCCAGGGCCACCATCAGCGTGAGCGGCTGGCGATCCAGCACCCAGTTGAGGATCTTGCCGTAGCGCGCAATCACCCGATCAAAAAAGCGCTGGCTGGCGTGGTAGAACCAGGTCTGTTTTTCTTCCGGCACATGCTTGAGCAAACGCGCGCACATCATCGGCGTCAGCGTGAGCGATACCACCGCCGAAATCAGGATAGACACCGCCAGCGTGATGGCAAATTCGCGGAACAAGCGCCCTACTACATCGCCCATAAACAGCAGCGGAATCAGCACCGCAATCAGCGAAAACGTCAGCGAAATAATGGTAAAGCCAATCTGTTCCGCGCCCTTGAGCGCGGCTTTCATCGGCGTTTCGCCTTCTTCGATATAGCGGCTGATGTTTTCGATCATGACGATGGCGTCATCGACCACAAAACCGGTCGCAATGGTCAGCGCCATCAAGGTCAGGTTATTGATGGAGAACCCGGCCATATACATCACGCCAAAGGTGCCAATCAGCGACAGCGGCACCGCCACGCTGGGGATGATGGTGGCGGGCACATTGCGCAAAAACAGAAAGATGACCAGCACCACCAGGCCCACCGACAGCATCAGCTCCAGCCGCACATCGCTGACCGAGGCGCGGATGGTATCGGTCCGGTCGGTCAAGACCTTGACGTCGACCGAACCGGGCAAGCCTTGCTGCAAGCCAGGCAATATGCCCTTGATGGCGTCGACGGTGGCAATCACGTTAGCGCCCGGCTGCCGCTGGATATTGACGATGATGGCCGGCTTTTTATCGGCCCAGGCCGCCAGCTTGCTGTTTTCTGCGCCATCGACAATCTGCGCCACATCGGACAAGCGGATTGCCGCGCCATTCTTGTAAGCGACAATCAGACTTTGATATTCCGCCGCCGTCTTTAGCTGGTCGTTGGCATCGATGGTCGATGCACGCAACGGGCCATCAAAACTGCCTTTGGCCTGATTGACGTTGGCTGCACCGATGGCGGTACGCACATCCTCGATACTGAGGCCATACGACGCCACTTGCTGCGGATTAACCTGCACCCGCACCGCCGGACGCTGCCCGCCCGACAAGCTGACCAGACCCACGCCCGGCAACTGCGAAATCTTTTGCGCCAGCCGCGTATCCACCAGGTCTTCTACCTTGGGCAGCGGCAGCGTATCGGATGTGACCGCCAGCGTCAGAATCGGCGTATCTGCCGGGTTAACCTTGCTGTAGATCGGCGGCATCGGCAGATCGGTTGGCAGCAAATTGCTACCGGCGTTGATGGCCGCCTGCACTTCCTGCTCGGCCACATCGAGACCAATTTCCAGACTGAACTGCAGCGTAATGACCGACGCGCCGCCGCTGGATTGCGACGACATCTGCGCCAGGCCTGGCATCTGGCCAAACTGGCGCTCCAACGGCGCAGTAATCGACGAGGTGGTCACATCCGGGCTGGCGCCCGGGTACAGCGTGACCACCTGGATGGTGGGGTAATCGACTTCGGGCAAAGCCGAAATCGGCAAAAACTTCATCGCAACCAGGCCGGCCAGCAAAATGGCCACCATCAATAACGAGGTCGCGACCGGCCGCAAAATAAACGGGCGTGAGGGATTCATACAAGGCTCCGGCTAACGAACGAGGACTGGCCTTGTTGTTTACTGTTGATCCGACGACGGACGATGTTGCCACGCGCCCGAAGCCCGTTTGCCATGCGGACCGCTGCCGCGATGACCACGCGGTTTGGCCGCCACTTCGCTGGCATTGGCTGCCACCACTTCAACCTGGCCGCCATCTTTAAGCTTGTCGCCACCATCGATCACCACCACGTCGCCCGGACGCACGCCTTTGAGCACTTCTTGCTTGTCGCCATCGATGGCACCCAGCGTCACCGGCACCGCGCTGACGGTTTTGTCATCGCCCACCGAGAACACAAACGTCCCCGCCGAACCACGCTGCACGGCCGCCGACGGCATAAAGGTGGCGTCATGCCTGGTTTCGACCAGCAAACGCGCATTCACAAATTGATTGGGGAACAGGCTGCCGTCTTCGTTAGGAAAGGTCGCCTTGAGCTTGACGGTGCCGGTAGTGGTATCGATCTGGTTATCGATGGTCAGCAAGGTACCTTTGGCCAACTGCGTGGTCTGGGTGCGATCAAACGCATCGACCGCCAACTTCTGCCCCGCCTGCAACTGCTTCATGACCGCAGGCAGATTGGCTTCTGGAATCGTGAACAACACCGATACCGGCGTGACCTGGTTAATGATGACCAGCCCCGTGGTATCAGAGGCATGCACCATATTGCCCGGGTCAACCTGACGCAAACCAACCCGGCCCGAAGCCGGTGCCGTCACCCGCGTATACGATAATTGCAATTTGGCCGAATCCACTGCCGCCTGATCCGCTTTGACCGTGCCCGCGTATTGCTGCACCAAAGCCGCTTGCTGATCAGCCGTCTGTTTGGAAATCGAATCCTGCGTCACCAGCGTCTGATAACGCGCCGCATCTTGCTGCGCACTGGCCAACTGCGCTTTGTCACGCGCCAGCTGGCCCTCGGCTTGCGCCACCGCCACCGCAAACGGCGCCGGATCAATCTGTGCCAGCACCTGACCTTCTTTAACCATCTGGCCTTCGGTAAAGAACACCTTCTGCAGCAAGCCATCGACACGCGTATGCACAGTGACCGAATTGGCCGGCGTAACCGTGCCCAGGCCATTCAGATAAATATTGAGATCACCCTTACGCACCGGCCGCGCCTGCACCGGCATCGGCCCCGCGCCCGCCCCCATCATCGCCCGCCGCCCACCGCCCGCACTGGCCGCCGGCGCACTCTGCGCATGCTTGATGAAATAAACGCCACCCGCAACGATCACCACCGCCGCAATCCAGTACGGCCAGGTCGTACGCTTGCGGTTTACATGGGCAGGGGGAGTAACAACAGGCTGCTGATTCTCGGACATACCGGTTCCAGTTCTACGTGTGTACGCCCGTTGCGCACGGGCTTGTGGTTGGGTGGTGCGGAGCGTGTATTTATACATATGTAAAACGCACGGTACTTTGCCCTGGTCGGGCTTAGGCCATGCTGAAGGCGGCAGTGTGCCGTAGCGGTCCGTTAATGGGGGTTAGGTGATCGTAAAGGTTTTGTAAAGGCGGGGTGGCGCCGCTGGGCGCGTGGATGACGGGGGCTTCGTTTTCAGACATGAACGGAAGCGCCATAGCACCGCCGCGTCGAGATAACATCTGCTGGAGTGAAAGCAACGCACACATCGAGTCGCGCAAAATTGCGCTTGGGCGCCGTCGCTAAATACACAATTGGAGGGTTTTAATGAGCGACTTGTTAGCCAGATTGACTGACGCATCCGGAACCGAATTGCCTACCGGTTTGGGCAGACTGGCTGCACCCAATACAACGCCATTGAAGTGTGGAATTCTGTAGCTGCTTGTGAAGGGAAAATCCCATGATTAAAACGGCTGAAGAGTTGTGTTTCGTCATACAGAGTTACTTTGGCAAAGAGCCTCCTCCACAGGTGAACCTCATTGTGGATAACAACAGTTTGGAAGCCCAATCTGTCAGAGATTTTTTTGCAGGAAAAAGCTGGTGGGATATCTCCTTGGGAGATCTACAAAACTCATACCAGGGCGATGGGTCTGCCTGCTTAACCTTCATGAGTGCACCGGGCTTTATCTATTATCTTCCGTGCTATATGGAAATTGTGTGTAAGAATTTTTATGAAGCAGATGCAATCTCAGCAGAATTTATTCCGAAGCTGATAAGGCCCATTCAGGATTCAGCGCATAAACATCACGCTGCGCTGAGAACCCTTGAATCTACTCAGCATCGCGCCATTGCTGAATTTTTGAAATTCGTAAGTGAACACTATTTGAAGCATGAGGCCCATGATGAAGCTGCTGAAGCATTGGGTTTGTTTTGGGCTGATTACTTGAAATAGCCATGCATATGGGTCTGAAGTCTATTAAGTTGTACAGATCCAATGGGGTTTCCGCAACGCCGGTAGCTCCTGCCACCTGGCCTCGGCTGCTGTCACTGTGATATCAATTCCTGCCCAGCGCCCCTCAGGATCGTCGGGTGATTCGAGGTGAAAATGTTAGAAAAAGCATGGAATGACATTGTAAACGCCGATGAGAAGGCGCGCCCCCGAGCCATATATCGCGCTGCTAAAATTTACGACGAAGTCATCCTCACCCAAAGACCTGTTTCGGAAGATGCATTCAATTTTTTAGTAAAGGTCGTGAGCAGCGAGGCAGCTTCAAAGAGCAAAGGTATAGAGCACTTTTTATTGGAAATCAGTAGCGATTTCGTTAAATACACTTCTGACCAACGGGCTATTTTGTTGGACGTCATAGCCAAATATGCCAGTTCCTATTCCGACTATATGGCAAAACACAACTTCGGAGATCTGATCGGCAGATCGTATCCACCGGAAGTGGCCTACAATTTTCTTTTGAAGCTGTTGCGGGAAGATCCTGCGGCAAAGACTGTGGTTTTCGTGGGGTTCGATGTGTTGAGTATGCAAATTCCAGAGAGCGATCCTTTGCATCGCAAAATAATGTTCGAGTGGAACAAGATTCTCGACGAGGAAAACAACGGAAAAGCTCAAGCGAAGGAATAATTTCTACTACGCAGTTCGTGGTCAGGAACAACAATTGATCGATGCAAATGGTGGGGCTCAGAGTGTTGGGGGTTCGACTCGAAACAGGATCAATGGTGTCTCCGACTTAACCCCGAGGGGTCTGTATACAATTCAGCCTCAACGTCAGCTTTCGGGCCTCTACCCGATAACCCAACTCGCACGCGGCTTTGGTAACAGGTAACAACATGAGTAAAACTCAATTAAAGAAGCAAGAGTTGGAGCAGCTTCTTGGTGTTTACAACGGAGTGGTTAGTGTCCTGGCGAGCTTTGATCATCCGTCGCTTCAGCTCATTATTGAAATGTGGCCAGCTATGGAGAAGCGAATCAGAGAGCTTGTAGACGGCGAGACTTCAGGGGTATCCCCATCGACGTTGATTGCGGGGGTTAAACAGGGATTGCTTGAGATACCCCGGGGCTTTGGCAGCTTGCCCGCAGATATGCGAAGTAAAGTGACCAAGGCGTACATTTCAGTTATTGAGGCAGAGCTACCGGCATTCTTTGAAAAGATGGATCGGGACATGCGTGTGGTTCTGGAACGAGGTCGCATTAAGAGCGAACGCGAATTCCACCTCGTACAACTCATGATTGAACGTGCGGAAGAAAATAGACAAACCCAAGTACTTGAACAGTTGTACGGTGTGATAAACGAGTACGAATCACGCTAGATGCATTGCACGCCCGCCATGTGCGGGCCTTGTTGTTGCAAATCTTGGCCATAACCCGTTGAGGTACACACATCCAATGGGGCTAGCTCCATTGAATGGGAACGGGAATGGCGATACATCGGTTTTCCTATTACGCTCAGCGCGCATGCGAGACCGTCGGCGACATAACCACTACTATCAAAAGCTGGTGAAATATTCCGGGTTCAAAACCAACTGGTAACCAGATTGCTTGACGTGGGCTTGGCAAATGCGTGGGCACGGGGAACCACCGATCTATCCCAAGCTGATATGTATAACAAAATAAGAAATGAATTGATTGCACACGATTAAAATTATCGTGCGCTGGGCGGAACAAATGGCGTCATGAATACCAGGATTGACTCCTGCCACAGCAATGTTTTCAATGGAGTGGGTTTTGGGCCATTATTTTATGGCGGAACTTTATCGCTGCGTTGAGTATGGCCCACCCGGAGCCGCGTGACGGACATCCATAAATGGTATTGGAAATGATTTTTAGAGTGTTAATATTAATTTCCTGCACTTCAGTATTTGCATTTCTTGGATTTATATTTTCTATTGGCTGGAAACAAGATGCCACAGGGTTTCTGGCATTTATTAAATATGTGATTTTGGCCTCCGGCTTCTTGCCATGGATTGTCTGGCTGAGTTTGGCTATTCGTGCAAAACCCTCTTGCATGGGGTGGCCGCTTTCCTTGGCCGTTATCATCCTGGTCTGGCATTTTATATTATGTGTGATTACTGCTCATGCTGGAGGTGTTGCTTACGCCATTGCGCTAGCTGTTGAAATGGCGATTGCTATCCTGTTTTTTGTTAAGTTGAGGCAGTCACTTCAACGATGAGTTTATGCGGGGAACAACCCGCTTCTCAATATCGAACCATTCGGGCTTGCCATAAAATGCAAAACTATTTTCAAATCACCTGGCTACGAAAATCCGGAAAGCAAGCCCCTATAGACAGCGATAAGCAGACATAGCTACGACAATGCCCACCGCTCGGGCGTTGTCGTTTCTGGCGGGATGTGCGAGCCGGGAGTCGTCTACTTTTGCCTACTAAACATTTTCTTTTTACCTACCAGTGCCTGCCGGTGCTGCAACTTGTGGGTGCCCCTGATGAAAAGAGTCCTATACATCCTGATCTGGCTGGCCGTTGCGTTACTGGCTGGCGCAGTGGGTAGTTATCTCTTTAAGGTGGATTTTTGGGTTGCATCCCTCATAGCCGGCCTGGCGTTGATTGTTAATGGATTGATTGCTGAGTGGGAGGATCGCCGACGTGATCGTGACACCTGAGGGGCAGTATCCGCGGGGTCGGACAATACGTTTGTCTATAACCTGCGCATGCCGGGGCAGTATTGGGACAAGGAGATTTCACGCAGTAGTAATGGATACCGCGAATATGATCCGTATATAGGGCGGTATATCCAGAGCGATCCCATTGGGTTGGGCGGGGGATCAACACCTATGCATATGTGGCGGGCAACCCGTTACTCTATACAGATCCGACCGGCAAAAATTGGGTATTCGGTGGGGAATTTGGAGCCGAGCACGTTCCTTTGTATGGCCAGGCCCTGGTACTGTGGTTGGAGCAATATTGGGTGCCAGCGCTGGAGTGTGGGCTTCTGATTCCATCACCCAGACGGCCAAAGGCGGCAAAGAGCAGTGTCGAAATTGGGCTACGGAATATGCAAAGCAGGCAGCAAGGGATAGTGGTCAAGACCCATGCGAGATCCTCGACCAAATGCTGACTACGGCCAAATTCGAAGGCAATCAGAAAGAGGTTCAAGATATCCAGCAGGCCCAGAAATACATGAATTGCCGCGACAAGAGCAAGCGAAAAAATAAGTACAGGTGCGAATGAAAATGACTTGGTATGCCGCTAACTTGCTAATGCAGATTTGTGAAAGAACTGGCGACCCCAGTTTTTTCACCGCGTATGAGAATACCTATTTGGTGGAGGCGGAAAATGCCGATGAGGCCTTCTCTAAGTCAGAAAGCATAGGTGCCTCTTTGGAGGGGGATGCTCATGGCAGCTTTAGCTGGAACGGTGTGCCTGCCAAACTGGTTTTTAGGGGGGTTAGAAAATGTGTCGAGGTATCAAGCCCTCGCAGTATTCAGAACTTGCCAGAAGACGGAACCGAGTTAACGTATTCTCTGATCGATTTCAAAGACCAGAACGATTTGAGGTCTTACGTCGAGGGCGCGTCGGTCTCTGTCAATATAGTGGAATGAAGACACCGTAAATTACCAAATCAATTCTGCGCCCGCCTTGTGCGGGCGTTGTTGTTTCTGCTGTTTGGGGTCTGTTTGGCAGGAGCCGAGGCATCAGCATGGGCCACCACCTTGCAAGGCCCGTTTTTTTTATGTTAAAAAAAAGGGGACCTGGTTGAGCTGGTAGTATGTATCGACGACGGAAGCAATGTTTTTTTCAAGTAAAGACAAAGAATGGCAAAACCGGCTATATGTACAATTTGCAATACAAAGTAGTACGCCGGTTCAATTTTTCGATCGAAGAAATCAATAGTTTATTTGCTCACCCCGTTAGCAAAGCGCAATGCCACGTCATGGCCATTGAATATGCCACTAAATAACACCAGATTTCAGAACTATCGGCGAACCGCCCGAACAGGGATCGACGGCGTTATGCAGGAAGACTCTCTTTTCGGAATAGGCTAACCCTCAATATAACAATCCAAGCCAGTTTATGAGAGGCCGGGAGATGACTAAAAGAACTGCAGTAGATGAATTGATTGGAGCGGTATACCGTAGCGAGCTGGAGAAAATTGACAGCATGATTGGTGCTGGC
>NZ_BAAIHC010000011.1:0-127578 GCF_054652575.1 Silvimonas sp. JCM 19000
GTGCATCTGCCAGAGACTGGTACCGCCAGGGCTTCCACTTTGCTGGTCGGATGCCGCACGTTATCCGGTTACCGCAACGGTCCTGGTGCCAGGCAACCCTTCGAGTTCGCGTAGCCCATACGCCGTCCCCGCTGACAGTCGACAAAAAGCCCCTGCTAGCAGGGGCTTTCAAGCGCACAACATCACGACATGCGACGCTCAGTGTCGGCCATGTCCTTTCAAAGGCTCGTCTCGCAGACCCCACGCCAACACAAAGCCAACGGCGGCCACACATGCGGCGATATAAAACACGCTGTGCAGTGAAGCGCCGAAGGCGTGCAGGTATTGCGCATGCGCAGCAGGCGAAAGTGAATTCAATGCGGCGACCGCGCGCGGTGCGGGCATGCCCTGCGGAAACACATCGGCGAGGCGGCTGTTCAGGCCATGCGTAAACAGCGCGCCGAACAGTGATACGCCCAAGGAGCCGCCGATCATGCGAAACAGGGTCACGCCCGAAGTCGCCACGCCCAGTTGCCTGATGTCGACCGTGTTCTGTACCGCCAGCACCAATACTTGCATCACCATCCCCAGCCCTATGCCCAATAGGCCCGCATAGAGATAGAGCACATTTAAAGGGCTGCTGTCCTGCAATTGCGCCAGCAGCAACATGCCGATGGCGGCAATCAAACTGCCCGCAATGGGAAAGAAGCGATAGCGTCCAATCTTGCTGATTACTCGTCCGCTGATCATCGACGCGAGCAACAGCCCACCCATCAGCGGCAACAATTGCATACCGGCTTCAGAGGGCGTGGAGCCTTTGACCACTTGTAAATAGAGCGGCAAATACGTGACCGAGCCAAACAGTGCTGCACCGATCAGAAAGCCCAATGCACTACATATGACAAAGGTCCGCATGCGGAACAGGCTTAGCGGCATGATCGGCTCGGCCGCCGTGCGTTCTTCATTGATAAACCCGAGCGCGGACATCACACCGACAAACAGGTAGAGCCAGAGCTGGGCGGAAGTCCACGGCAAGCTGGTGCCCGCTTCGGTGGTAAACATGATGAAACAGGTGAGGGCGAGCGCCAGAAAGCCGGCGCCCCAGTAATCGATCTCATGCTTTACACGGGCCACATGCGGCTTGAACACGGCGGCGATCACCGCCAAAGCCAGCAGGCCGAGTGGCAGGTTGATGTAGAACACCCAGCGCCAGGAAAAGTGCTCAACAAAAAAGCCGCCAATCAATGGGCCAATGACGGTTGCGACCCCGAAGATGCCGCCAAACAGACCTTGATAGCGTCCGCGCTCCGCCGGTGGGATGACATCGCCAACCACGGCCATGCTGATCACCATCAGACCACCACCGCCCATGCCTTGCAGCGCGCGGGTCAAAATAAGCTGCGTCATGTTTTGCGACAATCCGCATAGTGCCGAGCCGAGCAGGAACAGCACGATGGCGGTCTGTAGCACAATCTTGCGGCCAAACAGATCGCCCAGCTTGCCGTATAAAGGGACGACGATGGTCGAGCTGAGCAAGTAAGCCGTGACGACCCAGGATAATGATTGAAAGCCGCCCAAGTCGCTTACGATAGTGGGCAAAGACGTCGACACGATGGTCTGGTCGAGCGCCGAGAGCAGCATGACCAGCATCAGCGCGCTCATAAGCACCCAGATGGGCGGGTGGCCAGCGTGCTGTGCCGCTGGGGTCAGGGGGTCTGAAGTTCTGCTGTTCATACAAAGGGCTACCTAATTAATTAACGACGCAATTAATATATGCCTTTGCCCGATATGTCAATTGGATAGAGGCAGCTGTTAATATCCGTCACTCATACTGGAGACACCGTGCAGGACCAGCCCACCAAACCCGCGCGCCGTCCGGGGCGTCCCGCTGCGGCGGCGGGGCAAGAAAACCAGCGAGACCGCCTGCTGGATATCGCTTTGTCGATTTGCGCCAAATATGGCGCGGCCGAGACGACGATTGCCGCTGTGGCTCGCGCCGCCAATATGACGCCAGCGGCCGCGCACTATTACTTCAAGACACGTGAGCAGCTGCTCGACACGCTGCTGGCCGAGCGCTTTATGCCGGTGCGTGCCACCTTCGATGATGTCTTTGAGGCCCATCCCGACGAGCCGTTTACGGTGATCCAGCTGCTGGTTGAGCGCCTGATGAATATCAACTCGCGCTACCCGTGGTTTGGCACCTTCTGGCTGCGCGAGATGATCAGTGAAGACGATATGTTCAAGCAGCGTGTGCAATTGCGGCTGGGGCGCAAACCGCATATCCAGATGCTGGATACCATCAAGCGTTGGCAGCGTGACGGGCTGATCAATGCGCAGATCGAGCCCGTATTGCTGTTCACCACCTTGATCGGCCTGACCGTGCTGCCGTTATCGGCCTCGGCCAAATGGCAGGACGATCCGCTGCGAGCACATCTGGGGCCGCAGCAGATTGCCGACCATGCGCTGGCTTTGTTGCTACGGGGATTGCAGCCGCAGTAATGGCGCCGCTTTGTTACGGCGCGGTTGGCGCGGTGCGATGCAAGCACCAAGCCTGGGCAAGACGGCAAATCTGAAACATTCGCGGCTGACAATAGTCAACACAGACATTTGCTTGGCGCTGCACTATCGTAATTGCGGATATGCAATTTGATGGAATGCCACTGCTGCGCGACGGCCCGCTTTTGCCTTTTCAGGAGATAACCCATGCCCCCCGAATTTGCCCGTTTGAACGCTGCCTACCAGTTGTGGCAAGAAGCTGGCGCAACCTTGCATACCGCGCTGGTCAGCGCGTATAGCGATCCGACCTCGCCCGCGTTGCAAACGCTTGATGAGCTCACCGCCAATGTGGATCTGGCGCATGCCGATTTCACCGCGCTGGCGCGCTCACTGCTCAGCGGTCGGGCCGAGGCACCGTTCGACTGGATTACGGCTCGCCCGCGCTAATGCCCAGGCATTGTGGCCGCCCGCTTTGCACCAAAGTCCGGACCTGCGCGGCGCATTTCAGTGCGTCCGCGTCGGCCAGTGGTTGATGTTTAACATCTTGTGATGTCGTTCACCTCCCGCCCATTACAGTGGTCGTTGTCTCCAGAACACCGCACCACTGACCTGCTTCGACAGCCCTAAGCTTTCTACCGTTATCCTCTAATGCCGCGCCGATTCCTGCGTGCGCGCTCGCCGGTCTGGCCCTTTACATCAATGGTTTCTGGCTCGATTGCGGATGTAGCCGCGCGCGGCCGACTAGATCGACGCAAGGGGCTTGCTCGCAAGAGTCGTCTGTGATTTCATGGCTTCAGCCTTACGCCTTAATGACTAATTAAGTTTTTTCGGGTAATCTGCGTTGCGATGCAGCATGCGATAGTTGTCACCTGAGACTAAGCCCGTCTCCGATTATTGATAGATTTATGCGCGTGCCGCAGGTTCATAAGGCTTAAACCTTGTTCAAAACAGTACCGATCAAACCGGTCCGGGGTGCAAACATGGCGTTCTATCCAGTCTTTTTGTCAGTGGTTTGCGTAATGCGCAACCAGGCTGATATGCAAGAAAAGCTGATCACCGAGGTGGCTGACGCCATTGCTCCCCTCGTGAGTGATTACGAATTGATTATTGTCGACAACGCATCCAGCGATGATAGCGTCGGCACGCTCAAGCGGCTGACCAGCGAGAGCGGGCTGCCCAATCTGCAGGTCTATGCGCTGACCAAAGAAGTTGATCTGGCCACTGCGGCGTGGGTCGGTCTGGAAAACGCCCTGGGCGATTATGTGGTGGTCATCAACCCGCTGCTCGATGACATCCACTTTGTCAGCAATATGCTGGAACACGCGGTCACTGGCGCGGATGTGGTGTTTGCCAATAACGAGCAGAAGCCGACTGAAAACCTGACTTATCAGGCCGCCTTCACCGCGTTTAACGGCATCTACAAATACTTCAATGGCCTCGATCTGGTCAAAGAAGCGCCGCAATACCGGGTGCTGAGCAAGCGCGTGGTCAACTTTATTCTGCAACACCCGCAGCCTGGCATCAGCTATCGCCATCTGCCCGCCACCGGTGGCTTTGCCAAGGCGCGCCTGACTTACAGCTCGGCGCCCAAGCTGCAACATCTGATCCATGGCGGCGGCAGTTTTGATCGCGGCATGCGCTTGCTGGTGGCGACCACCCGCGCGCCCATGCGCTTTGTTACCGCGCTGTCGCTGTTCGGCGCGTTTGCCAACATCATTTATTCGCTCTATGTGGTGGCCATTGGGCTGTTCAAGAGCAATGTGGCGCCGGGTTGGGTCAGTTTGTCGCTGCAACAATCAGGCATGTTCTTCTTGATCTCGCTGGTGCTGTTGGTCCTGGGCGAATACATCCTGAATATGGTGAGCGTTGCCAACGAAGGGCCGCTGTATCACGTGGGCCAGGAGTTCACCAGCGCGCGTATGACCCGTCGCGAAAAGCTGAATATTGAAGAAGTGGCGGCCAAGCCGGCCACCACCGCCTTTACTGCAACCGGAGCGGCAGTGTGATGATGCAAGCCGCCCCGACCGCAAACCATCTCAACTACGATGCGTTGATCATCGGCGGTGGCTTTTATGGTTGCGCCATCGCGATCTACCTCGCGCGGCAGCGCGGGCTCAAGAACATCTTGCTGGTAGAGCGTGAGGGCGCGCTGATGCAACGCGCGTCTTATAACAACCAGGCGCGCGTGCACAACGGTTATCACTATCCGCGTAGTTTCACCACGGCGTATCGCAGCCGTATCAACCTGCCGCAATTTGTGCGCGATTGGCCGTTGGCGGTAAAGAAGGATTTCACCAAGCTTTATCCGATTGCGCGGCGCAATTCCAAGGTAACCGCGCGCCAGTTCGAGCGCTTCTGTCATGAAATCGGCGCCAGCCTGGAACCGGCCGATGTCTCGCTCAAGCAATTGTTTGAACCGCGCTTGATTGAAGAAGTATTCCTGGCAGAGGAATACGCCTTCGACAGCACCACGATTGCCAAATGGGCCGCCGAAGAACTGGCCGACTGCGATATCCAGGTGCTGTTCAACACCTTTGCCAGCGGCATGGTGTCGGTGCCGAATGATCGTGTGATGGTGACGCTGGATGGCCCTGACGAAACCCAGCAAGCCATCACCGCGCGTTATGTCTTCAACTGCACCTACAGCGGCCTGAACCAGATTGGTGGTGAGTACCCGGGCACGGTAACGCGGCTGAAGCATGAAGTAGCCGAGATGGCCCTGATGCGCACGCCGCCGCAGTTAACCAACCTGGGCGTCACCGTCATGGACGGCCCGTTCTTTTCGATGATGCCGTTTCCGGCGCGCGGCCTGCATACGCTGTCGCACGTGCGCTATACGCCGCATCTGAACTGGCCCGACGCCAAGGGCACCAATCCCTACGAACGGCTGGATCAATATCCGCGCGATACCCGCGTGGAACGCATGGTGCGCGATGTCGAGCGGTATATGCCCGCGGTTGCCGATGCCGAATACGTAGATTCCTTGTTCGAGATCAAGACTGTACTGGTCAAGAACGAAGGCGATGACGGCCGCCCGATCTTGTTTGAAAAGCATGCCACCTTCCCCAGCTGCTACTCGGTGCTGGGCGGCAAGCTCGATAACATTTTTGACGTGCTGGAGAAGCTTGATGCCGAAGCCTTCCAATAACGTCGATCCCAAACCGTGGCTGTTCGCGCTGTTTGTGCTCAGCGTATTGCTGATGGCATTTCTGAATCTGCGCGGCACCGGCAGCGTGGAAGATCCGTTTTTGCAGGGCGAATATTTTGCTTCGTCGGCCAGCTTGCTGGCTGCCACGCCGGCAGGCTTTGAGCCGCTGACCATCCACGGCGCGCTCGATTATCTGCCCGCCATGGCGATGCGCGCGGTGTGGGGCCCGACCGATTATTTTGTACCGACGCTGTTGTTGTACAAATTGCTCAAGCTGTTGGCCGGCGCCTTTTTGTTTGTGGTGGCCTATGAAGTTTCGCGCGGCAAGCCGCACCAGGCGTTGTTGGTGCTGGCGGTGGGGGTCATCGCCACGCAACTGGTGGGTTATCGTGATTTGCTCTGGCTGGCCTCGCTCTATATCTGGTTGCTGCTGACCGGGCGCCGCTTGGGTTCCGTGCCGCAGACCTTGTTGCTGATTGCGTTTGGCGCGCTGGTTGGGCTGGGCATGTTCTGGTCGTATGACCGCGGCCTGACCACCATCGTCGCGCTGGGCGGATCCACCTTGTGGCTGGTGGTGCGGGACAAGCGTTTTGCGATTGCGCTGGTGGTGTTTGCCGCCGTGGTGGCCGGCTTGAGTCTGTCGTTTCAGACCTGTTCGCTGGAAAACTACGCCGCCAATATCAAAGTGTTGATGGATACCTCGGCGCAGTGGAGCTACGGCATGCAGCGCTGGCCGGTCATCCTGACGGCGTTGGCGGCACTGGTGAATATCGCCGCGCTCACGGCACTGATTTTTACCGCGCGGCATTCGGTGCGTTTTGCCACGCGACCGCATGCAGGGCCCTTGGTGTTGGGCCTGGTGTTGGCTGCGTTGATGATGTTCAAGATCGGCATCAACCGCGCCGATGCTGACCATATTTACTGGAGCATGTGGGTGCCGGCGCTGATCGCCTTGCTGATTTATGGCCGCGACTTTGCGTTTCCGATGTATTTGCGCGTGGCCACGCTGGTGCTGGTGTTGCTCGCCATCCCCTGCGCGGTCAAGTTTCATCATCCGTGCTTTGTGCTGGTCACCGGCCTGTTGGCGCTGGCCGTTGCCACCAAAGCGCCGACCTTTACCGCAGTGCGCTGGGCATTTTTGTTGCTGGTACTGGCCACGCTGGGCCTGACGCTGTATACCGCAGCGCAGAACTATCGTGCCGGCCAGTATGCCTGGGTGGAAAAGCCCACTGCCTGGGGTGATAACGCGGCAGCCTCGCCCGAAGGCGTGCGCTGGGCGGCCGAGCAAGTGCTGGCCAGCCAGTCGAGCTGTTTGCTTGATCTATCCAATAACGGCGTGATCAACGGCCTGACCCGCCTGCCCAGCTGTACCCGGTTTACCTATCTGGTGTATGCCGGTCCGGCCAATGAAAACGAATTGATCGACGCCGTACGCAGCAGCGCGCCCAAGGCGGTGGTGTATTCCACTACCGAGCCGTCGTATACCGTCGACGGCCGCAGCATGCGCGAACGATTTCCGCAGCTTGATGCTTATCTGGTTACGCAATATCCCGTAGAGAAGTGCAACAAGGGTTATTGCATCCGTTATCAAAGGGGTTGAAATGGACGAACGCAATCAGAACGCCGCACTGATCGGCAGCAGTGGTTTTGTGGGCCAGACGCTGAGCAAACAAGCTCACTTCAGCCATCATTTCCGCTCCACCAATATTGGCAATATCGATGGCGGCACGTTTGATACCGTGGTCTGCTCGGCCGCGCCGGCGCAAAAATGGATCGCCAACCGCGAGCCCGCCGCCGACCGAAAAAATATCGATGGCTTGATCGCACATCTATCGACCATCCAATGCAAGACCTTCATCCTGATCAGCACGGTGGACGTGTTCAAGACCCCGGTCGGCATTGATGAAGACACGCCGGTAGACGAAAACGATCTGCACGCCTACGGCCTGAACCGTCGCTATCTGGAGAAATTTGTCGAAAGCCATTTCGACAATTATCTGATCGTGCGCCTGCCCGGCCTGGTCGGCCCTGGCCTGCGCAAGAACGTCATTTTCGACTTTCTGAACGATAACAATCTGCACGCCATCGATAGCCGCGGCTCGTTCTGCTTTTACCCGATGATCAACCTTTGGTATGACATCCAGACCGCCCTCAAGGCCGGTCTGAAGCTGGTGCATCTGACTGCCGCGCCGGTGACGGTGGCGGAAGTGTCGCTGGACGGTTTCGGCAAGCCGTTCGAGCAGAACCTGGGCAATGCGGCCGCCAGCTACGACATGCAGACGCGTTACGCCGATGTCTTCGGCGGCACCGGCCGCTATCAATACAGCCGCCGCGAATCGATCCAGGCCGTGCGCGCTTATGCGCAATCCGAGCCGGTGACCATCAAGGCCGAGGCCGCAGCATGAGACTGGCTATTTCCAATATCGCGTGGGACGTCAACGAAGACAACGATCTGGCCAGCCTGCTGCAGCGTTATCAGGTGGACGCCATCGACTTTGCGCCGGGTAAATATTTTCCCAAACCCGCCGAGGCGACTGACGCCGAGATCCGCAAGGTCAAAGCCTGGTGGGCCGAGCGCGGTATCGAAATGACCGGCATGCAATCGCTGCTGTTTGGCACCACCGGGCTGAACGTATTTGGCGACGCGGCCTCGCAAGACGCGATGCTGGCGCATTTGCGCGGCGTCTGTCATATCGGCGGCGTGTCGGGTGCCACCCGGCTGGTATTTGGCTCGCCCAAAAACCGTGACCGCAGCGGCCTGAGCGACGCAGAAACCCGCAGCCGCGCGGTCGAGTTCTTTAATCGCCTGGGCGATATCGCCGCCAGCGAAGGCGTGCTGATCTGCCTGGAGCCAAACCCGCCGCTGTATGGCGCCAACTTTATGACCACCAGCGACGAAACCGCCGAGGTGGTGCGTGCCGTTAACCATGCCGCCGTCAAAATGCAGCTGGATACCGGTGCCGTTACGCTTAATCAGGAAAACGTGGCCGATGTGGTCAGCCGCCATATCGACGTGATCGGTCATATCCACGCCAGCGAACCCAGCCTGGTGCCGTTGGGCGATGGCGGTACGCAACACGACGCGGTGTACGCCGCACTCCAGACCGTGCGCCCCGATGCGCTGGTCAGTATTGAAATGGTGGCCACGCAAAACGAGCCGCATTTGACCGCGATTGAACGCGCCCTCGGCGTGGCCGACCGCAGTTATCGCCCGGGGAGGGCCGCGTAAATGAAATGGTTGATTCTGATTCTGGGCATTCTGACCAATGCTTCGGCCAGCGTGCTGATCAAGATGGCCATGCTGCCGCCCCGGCAGTTTCCATCGCCGTCCAACCCGCAAGCCGCGCTCAGTAACTGGCCGTTCTGGCTGGGCCTGGGTCTGTATGGCACCGCCTTCTTGCTGTACGCCGCCGCGCTGGCGCGCTTGCCGCTGAATATTGCGCACCCGGTACTCACCTCGGGGGCGGTTGCCGCCGTCGCCGTGTTGTCGGTGCTGGTGTTTCGCGAGCAGTTTTACTGGACCACGATCACCGGCGTTGTGCTGGTGATTGCGGGTGTCGGCTTTATCACGGCCGGTGTGGCCTGATCGTAGAAGAGAGAAAACCCATGACCACCGCCATCGCCACCACGCCGCTTGCCGCCAGTAAAAACTGGCAGGTACCGGCCTACAAAACGCAGTTCTGGCTGGAACGCCAGCATAAATACTGCATCGTTATTCCGGTCATCAACGAAGGCCAACGCATCATCAGCCTGCTGACCCGCATGTCGCAGCTCAAGCTGGAACAACAGGCCGACGTCATCATCGTCGACGGCGGCAGCACCGACGGCTCGATGGAACACACGCGGCTGCAAACGCTGGGCGTGCGTGGCCTGATCCTCAAGACCGCAGGCGGCAAACTCAGCTCGCAGCTGCGTTGCGCCTATGCCTTTGTGCTGGAACAAGGCTATGAAGGCGTCGTCACCATCGACGGCAACGACAAAGATGACCCGGAAGCCATCCCGCGCTTTATCAAGGCGCTGGATGACGGCATCGACTTTGTGCAGGCGTCGCGCTTTCTGAATGGCGGCGTGGCAGAAAACACCCCGGCATCGCGCGACTTTGCCATCCGCTTTATCCACGCCCCGGCGCTAAGCATCGCCTCCGGTTTCCACTGGACCGACACCACGCAGGGCTTTCGCGCCTATAGCCGCAAGATGATGGTGGATGAGCGTATCGCCATGTTCCGCGACATCTTCACCACCTACGAACTGCTGGCCTATCTGTCTTATCGCGCGCCCAAGCTCGGCTACAAATGCGTGGAATTGCCGACCATCCGCCGTTATCCCAAGGGCGAAGTGCCCACCAAGATCAGCAGCGTGCGCGGCAATCTGAGTGTGCTGGGCGTGTTGTTCAGCGCTTGCCTCGGCCGCTACAACCCCTGATCCCACCCCGCTGGATGCACGCGCTTGCGCCGCCGAGAGCGGGCGCAAATGCAAAGGCCGCAATGCGCATGCATCGCGGCCTTTGTTTTGGTGCGCCTGGCTTAGTCCGCCGGTGGCATGTGCCACAAGCTGCGGTCGTCGCTCAGATTGGTCATGTCGTACAGCGAGTATTGGCGCGCCAGTTTGGCGCCCCCATCGCGGGTGACCGGATTCCAGCGCAGCAGACCGACATCGCCGCCCGAGCGCGCCATCATCGCGTCGAACGGGATGGTCAGGTAGATGCCTTTATCAAAACTGCCTTCGCCAAAGGTCTGGGCCGAGACGTTGGTTTTGGTGGCGTACACGCCAATGACCACGCCATTACGGAAGTGACGGGTCACTTCCAGGGTTACGCCTTTGTCCTTGGCCAGATACTGGCCCACGCTGATATTGGCCTGCACCCCTTGCCAGCGGGTATCCCAATACGCGGTCAGGTGACCGGTGAAGGTCTGGTAATCGCGCATCGAAAAATCCTGATCAAAACCGCGTTGCTTGACGGCATTCAGGTCGACCCCGATCGCCAGGGGGCTGCCATGAGGGCGATACAGCCATTCACCGCCGACACCGGCAAACATGCTTTCCAGCAAGCCGCCATACACGCTGTAGTAGTTGTCGCTGCCCAGCTGACCCACTTTGGTGGCTTGCAGATAGGGCATGGTCACGCGCGATGAGGTCACGTATTCCCGCACATTGGTGCGCACGCGCGGCATATTGCTGGGGGCGTCGTATTTGAACTTGTCGTAGTTATCCAGCAAGCCCACGTTGAGATCGCCCACCACCCACAAGCTGGGGGTAAAGCGGAATTCGACCTGGGCGTTGGCTGATAACTGATACAGCATGAAGGCATCGGGCCCGCCCAGCGACTGGTGCCAGGTGGGGCCGATCGAGTAATCAAAGCGTTTGGGCGTTTGCTCGAACACGCTGGGCAGGCTGCGATCCAGCGCGGCCGGCGCCGGTTCGACACTGGCCAGCGCGGGCACATGCTGGCTGGGCAAACGCGCACGGGTGTGGTCATTCAGCCAGATGGCGCGATCGATGCGGTAGTCCGTGGCCATCAGGCCGTGGCGTAGCGGCAGCAGGTGGAAATGCGTCACCGTGGCCGGGGCGTCCCGGTTGAGGATTTTAACGATGCGATCGATGCCATCTTGCAGGTAGAAGGCGTCGAGATCATCAAACTCAACCAGCAAGACCTGGCCTTGCAGGCGGATGTTCTGCACATGCCAGTGCGTCAGCAACTCGATATCGTCGCGGGTTTGTTTCCAGTCGACGACGGGCGGGGCTGCTGCGGCCGGGGCGGGGCTTGCGTCTGGCGGTGCCGCCACTGCCGGGGCCGGATGTTGCGCCATCGTGGTGGTGATGATGGGCGCTGCCGAAACCGGCGCATTGGGCAGGTCGGTGGCCGGATACACCTGCAGCGTGGGCGCCACTGGATCAAACACTTTGGGCATGGCGGCGTTTTTAAGATTGCCATGCAGGGCCAGCCCCAACATCACGCGTTCGCCGCGCTCATAGGCCACCGTCAGGTCCAGTCCGCCGTTAATGCGATACACCGCGCCGACATTGAGCGGCGAGCGGGTGGGAAACACATCGCCAAACGGCTCGTGTTTGTAATCGTTGCCGTCATATTCGAGCTTGAGGATCAGCGGCGTCCACGGCGTTTGATATTGCACGCCGCCAAACAAGCTGGTCGGGCCACGAAAATACGATTTGGTACTCAGCTCGCCGCCGGTATCCACCGTGCTGGCCGAGCGCGTATCAAACTTGCTGCTGATCAGCGAGAACGGGTTTTTCAGATTGCCGCGCGCGCCCACATAGCCCCAGCCCAGGCCCAGACTCCAGTCCAGATCGCCGGTGCGTTTGCTCGCCACCACATATTCGCCCGAGAACAAACCCGTGCCACCCAGATCGCGCACGCCCACAGACAAATCCGGGGTATACACCGTCTCTTTGAACAGGCGGATTTTGGCGTCGATGCTTTTATCTTTGTACGTCTGATTGCCGCTAAGCGCGACCGAGCCATACAGATGATCGCTCACGTCGGTATAGCGGAAGCCAAACTCCAGCCAGTCCAGCGGCTGCAAGGTAAAGTTGACGCGCGTGTACGGCTGGATATGCGTCACGCTGAGCGAGCCTTCGCCCGCCTGGTTCATGCGTGCCGTCGGCGTTTGCAAAATCCCGACATTGCCCCAGTCGCTACCGGTCACGGGGAAGGCCGTATCGTGCTGCGGCAAACCGGTCCAGAACGCAGTCGCCAACGGCGGCGCGGCCACATCGGGCGCGGGCAGGGCTTTGAAGTCAGCGTCAACGCCGGACACGCCCTGCTGGGCAAAAAACGTGACGATACGTTGCGACAACTCGTCGGGCCAGCCATCGCCGCGATCCGGCGCCCAGATCCAGCTGCCGGGTGCGGGCGGGTCTTGCGCTTCGCGGTTCCACAGTGCCACGCCGTAACTGAGCACCTGGCCGTCCGGCTGCGCGATCCATGCGGTATCGGGTCGCGCCCTGGCGTTACAGGCCACGATGTAATCCCGCACTTGTGCGCCCGGCACATGCGGCAGCCGACATAAGGTGCCGTCGGCGCGGATCACGGTAACGGTATCGGGACGCTCGGGGATGACCACGCGATCGCCGCGTTCCAGATAGGGGTCGGCGTTGCGGTTGGTCTGCAGCCAGTGTGGATCGGTGCTTTTGACGAGCACGCGGCCGGTCGGTGGGCGATCAAGAATCAAGCGCAGCAGCCGGTCGTGCGCGCCACGGCGGGCCGGGTCGGCGCTCTGGCGGTCGCCGACGTCGGCGCGGATGTCCCAGATCAGACGTTGCCATTGCCCGGCCTGGTCCAGGGCTTCGCGCTGCGAAAACCACGCCAGCCCCGGCGTGTACAGCTTGCCCGGTGCCGAGCCCAGCAGCGGCATGCCATTGCGTTGCGCCAGCACCAGCCAGTCGCTGAGATACAGCGGTTGCGATACATGATCATCCACGGCCGCCAGCGCATGCACGGGCAGCAAAGTGGCCAATAGCCATACGGGCCAGGCATGGCGCAGGCGCAGCGAGGCAGAAATCTGGTTCGACATCTTGGAAGTTACCGGTGTCAGGATGGCCAACGCTGCCAACTGATACAGAAAGTGTTGCTGAGACATTGTTCGCCGTAGACCACGCTGGCCTGGCCGTGCTCAAAGGCAACGGCGTAGCGCGCAGCGGGCAGGGCGGCCGGGCCGCTGGAGGTTTCGGCAAACCAGTGCAGATCGGGGATGGGCTTGCCCGCCAGCGGGCTATCGGCGGGGGCAAGCACCGGCGCAATGCGCAGCGTATCGCTCAGGCTGTATTGATAGCCGGGCATGACGTCGCGTTGTCGGGTCAGGGTTTGCGGCGCAGTCAGGCTGGCCCACGCCGGTTGTGCCGACAGGCGCACGGCACGCCATTCCACCGGCATATTGGTGGCGCCGATCAAGCGCCCGTTTTGCAGGCGCAGCGTCTCTTTGCCGCCGCCGGCATACCAGGTCTCGACCGGGCCGGACGGGTCGTTATCGACATAACCCAGCATCAGCACCGTGGCACGCTGGCCCACGGCGACGCGTAAATAGCGAAAGCGCGGATCCAGCGCCACCTTGTCGACACTGGACAAGCCGGACGGCCGGATCAGGCGCACTGCATCGGCCAGGGTCTGGCCGGTACTGGTGCAGCTGCACAGCGGCACGGCGCAGGCCAGGCAAAGCAAACGGGAAAATCGGACAAACATGGCGTTCTTTAATCTTTTCTGCCCACGCAAACGGGGGGCTTACATGTACAAAGGGCTCCTCCAGGGAGCCCTTTGTGGCACAGCGCAATCCCGCAGGAAGGCTTAGCGGGAGCCGGTGGTACCGGTGGTGCCGCTGGTACCGGTCGTGCCGGTGGTACCGCTGGAGGTATTGTTCGAGCCGTTGTTGCTCGACGACGAGTTGGAAGCAGCCACAGCGGCCACAACCACCACGCCCACGCCGATAGCGGCCAGCGTGCCCACGCTCAGGCCAGCAATGCCAGCAGTGCCAGCGGCACCGGAAGCGCCAGCGGCGGCCGAAGTGGCCGGCGTGGTTTGCGCAGGCGCAGCAGCTTCTTCAGCGGCAGAAGCGAAAGCGGGGAAAGCGATCGAGGCAGCGATCAGTGCGGTCAGAAACGATTTGATCATTTTTATCGGGTCCTTTTTAAAATTATCTTTATTGCGGGTGTTCATGCTGCAATGTTTACGTTACTCATTTGTAAGCGTAAGTATCAGCTGAAAGTATATTGAAAAACTTTTGTTGAGACTAGCCTCACACATCGCACCCTCTATCAGTGTTGGCTATCGAATACAGATGAGGCGCAAAGCCGCCTGGCGCGCCATCTGCGGCAGCGTGCCTGGCCGGTTTAACGCAAACGGAAATCGGCAATCAGCGTGCTCAGCTCGGAAGAAATCTGATTGATTTCCGCCACCGCAGCGGGAATCCCTGCAATACGCTTACTGGTTTCGCCGGTGCCCGCCGCAATGCGTTCGATATTGCCCGCCAACTGATTGCTGGCAACAGCTTGCTCGCGCAGGGCCTCCGACATGGACGCGATGTGCTGCACCAGCTCGCGGCTGCTGCTGCGCACTTCGGCCATGCCACTGCCCGCCTGGGTGGCGAGGGCGTTTACCGTCTGGATGCGCTCGGCGTTCTGGCGGATCTCGGCGACCGCCGCCGCGGTGGCTTTTTCGGTTGTGCTGATCATGCCGGTGATTTCGACGGTGGAATTGGCGGTCTTTTCGGCCAGTTTGCGTACCTCGTCGGCCACCACGGCAAAGCCGCGCCCATGCTCACCCGCGCGGGCGGCTTCAATGGCGGCGTTGAGCGCTAACAGATTAGTTTGCTCGGCTATGCCTTTGATGACCTGGGCGATGCCAGCGATGCGCTGGGCGTTAGTGTCGAGTTGCTGCATATAGGTGGCGGCGGCCTGCACGCTGGCGTTGACGGCATCAAAGCGATCGATCACGGCTTCGACGCTGCCGGCCCCGGCCTGGGCGTGTTCGCCCGCGGCGCGTGCCAATGTATCGGTTTCACTGGCACTGCTGGAAATGTGGTTGATGGAGACCGTCATCTGCTCCACCGTCGCCGCCATCGAAGCGCTGGCATTGCTTTGTTCGGCCGCCGCATCGGCCACGGCCACCGCCACACTGGACAAACCCTGACCCGCGCTTTGCAAAGTGGTGGCCGCTGCGGTCAGCCGCGTCACCCAGTCGTGCAATTGCTGCCGCATCTCGGCCATGGATGCCAGCAGACTACGGGTATCGCCCGCGCGTACGGGCACCTGCACCGCCAGGTTGCCCGCCGCCACTTGCCGCGCAATCGACGCCGCGTGCGCTGGCTCGCCACCCAGTTGCCGAAAAATCGCGCCGCCGGTAAGCCATAGCAACACCCCCAGCACCGCCAGCGCCACCACGCTGATCAACACGCTCTGCAACACCATCTGCCGACGCGCCCCATCAAAATGCTGATCGGCCGCGATCGCATCATCGACCAACGATTTGGCGACCACATCCAGATTTTTTTGCAACTCGTCGCGTATGCCATCGATATCGTTATCCACGCTGCGGATAGCGGCAAAATCCATCGGCTCGGCCGCCAGCAAAGGGCGGTAGCGTTTTTCATAGGTATCGATATAACGGTCGAGCGCCGCCTGCGCCTGTTGCGCCGCCTGTTGCGCTGCGGGGGTAATGGCGTAACTGGCGGCTTGCTGCAGGGTTTTGCTGGCGTTGGTTTTGGCGGCAGCCCAGTCCCGATCCGAATCGGCCATGTTGTGGTTGATCACGGCGTCGGCAATGATCTGATACAGATCGGCACCCAGCCCGGCGCTGCGCTGGACAAAGCCGGCATGGGCGGCGGCGTCGTTGCCTTCATCCTGTAGCGCGCCCAGCCGCTGCAGGCCGTACAGATTGTCGGCAATGAAAACCAGACAGACCGCCAGCATCAGGCAGGCGATCAGGATCAAACGATTACGCAAAGTCATGCCGGGCATCCTGTGGGGCGGCGCGCCTGCAGCCTATTGGGGCGGGGCGCCGGGCGTTGTTCTGCACCTAAGCATAGTGGGCGGCCTCGCAGAATGCCCGCGCCCGGCAGAACCCCGCGTACACCGCGCAAAAAAAATATTTTGCAAAGTGTTGTCATATCCGGCGCGCTGCGCCGACTCAGTCTGTAGCGAGGCCATTTTTGCTTTCGCGCAACCCTTGTACCCACAGACTGGAGATCACCATGAACAAGCAATTACTCGCCGCATCCGCCCTCGCCGCCATCCTCGGCAGCGCACTGTCCGCCCCGGTATTGGCCGCCGATATGGAGAAGTGTTACGGCGTGGCCAAAGCCGGCCAGAACGACTGCAAGGGCAACGACCATGCCTGCGCGGGCCAGGCCAGCAAAGACAATGACAAAGCCGAGTTCAAGGCCGTACCGGCGGGCACCTGCGCCAAAATGGGCGGCAGCCTCAAGGCCGGTTAAGCGCGCAGTGCAGCGGCCGGTATCAGGCTGGCCGCTGCGCGCCGCGTTGCTTGGGAGCACACGTGATGCATCAATCTGATTTATTGACCGGCCTGGGCCTGCGTTCGCCGCATGTGGCCGACGTGCTACGCCTGCGGCCTGCGGTGGGCTGGTGGGAAGTGCATAGCGAAAACTACTTTGGCGGCGGCGCGCCGATTGCCGCGTTGGAGCAAATCCGCGCGCAGTATCCGGTCAGCCTGCATGGTGTCGGGCTGGGGCTGGGCAGTGTCGACCCACTGGATGCGCAGCATCTGGCGCAATTAGGCGAGCTGGTCCGGCGCATCGAGCCGGTGCGCGTCTCCGAGCATCTGGCGTGGAATCGCCACGCCGGGCAGTTCTTTCCCGATTTGCTGCCGGTGCCGCGTTTGCACGGCGCACTGGACTTGCTGTGCCAGCGCATCGACCAGGTGCAGCAGGCCTTGGGGCGCACGATTTTGCTGGAGAACGTTTCCACGTATATCGAGATGCGTGATGCGGTGTGCAGCGAGGCCGAATTGCTGGCGCAAGTCGCGCGGCGCACCGGCTGTGGCGTGCTGCTGGATCTGAACAATCTGCGGGTGAATGCGCTCAACCTGGGATTGGACCCGCAAGAGGAGATGGCGGCGTTGCCGCGCGACGTGGTCGGCGAAATCCATGTGGCCGGTTATGAAATGGTGGACGGTTGCGCCATCGATACCCACGGCGCGCCGGTCAGTGCCGAAGTGATGGCGCTGTTGCGAGTGGCTTTGCAGCGCTTTGGCCCGCAACCGGTATTGCTGGAACGCGATAGCAATCTGCCGCCCTTGGCCGCGTTGCTGGGCGAATATGCCGCAATCCAGGCGGTGGTGGCCGAGGCGCACATGGAGCCGCAGCCATGTTGAGTTACGCCGCCGCCCTCGCCGAATTGGCCTATGCCTTTAACGATGCTGGATTTGTGCCTGCCGGCGTCAGCACGGCCAGCGCGCCGCGGCTGGATGTCTATCGCAACAATGTGCGGCTCAATCGCATTAACGCCCTGCGCGCGACCTTTGCCCAGGTGGCGGAGCTGGTCGGCGCTGAGTTCTTTAACGGCATGGCGCGCGCGTATGTGCGGGCCACGCCGGCCACTTCGGCCAATCTGCATGACGACGGCGCGCAGCTGGCGGCGTTTATTGCCACGTTTGAACCTGCGCGTAGCGTGCCGTATCTGGCCGATGTGGCACGGGTGGATTGGGCTTTGCATCGGGCATGGCATGCGCCCGATTGCGCGCCATTTGCCGTGGCGCAGCTGCAAACGCTGACGCCGGAACAGTTTGCGCAGCAGCGGGTGCGCTTTGCGCCAGCGGTAGCGCTGGTGGCATCGCCCGAGTGGCCGATCGCCGATTTGCTGGCGATGCATCAAGGCGGCGCCATGGCTGATCCGGATGCAGGGGGCCAGGCCGTGTTGATCTGGCGGGCGGGCACGCAGGTGCAGCACCGCGCGCTGGGCCCGGCGCACGCGGCCGTGGTCCGCTCCTTGCAACAGGGCGCGCCGCTGCACGTGGTGCTGCCTGCGTTGCAGGCCGACGCGACCTTGTTGCCGCTGTTATTTACCGATGGTTTGATTAGCGCGCTGGAGACCGATGATGCTTGCGCTCCGTTTTAACTGGCTGGCGTGGTTATACGCCCGCTTCGAACTCTGTTGTGTCGCGTTGCAACCGGCGTTTGCGCTGGGGGTGCGGCTGTATCTGGCGCGGGTGTTCTGGTTGTCCGGGCTGACCAAATTGCGCAGCTGGGATAGCACCTTGTATTTGTTTACCAGCGAATATCACGTGCCCATCCTGCCGCCCGCGGTCGCTGCGGTGATGGGCGCGGGCGGCGAATTGCTGTTGCCCTTGCTGCTGCTGACGGGGTGGGCAGGGCGCTTTGGCGCCACCGGCTTGCTGATTTTGAATTGCGTGGCGGTGATTTCATATCCAGGCCTGGAAGCGATCCAGATCAAGGATCATGTGCTGTGGGGTATCTTGCTGGTTTATCTGATGGTGCATGGCATGGGCGCGTGGTCGGTGGACGGCTGGTGCATGCGGCGCCGTCTGCGCGTACGGGGGCCAGGCACGCAGTGACCACGCAGTTATCTTGGCAACAAGACCACCATTATCTGACCGGGCTGCGGCGCGACTTGCTGCGCTTTGCCCGGCTGCAATTACGCGATGCCGTGGCGGCCGAAGACGCGGTGCAAGAGGCGCTGACGGCCGCGTACAGCGCGCCACAGCAGTTTGGCGGGCAATCGCAACACAAGACGTGGGTGTTTGGCATTCTGCGGCACAAGCTGGTGGATACGCTGCGCGCACGCTATCGCACCATCAACTTGTCGGCGCTGGAGGCCGAGATTGAAGGCGAGGCGCTGCTCGACGATTTGTTGTTTAAGGCCAATGATCATTGGGCCGCCGACACGCGCCCGCGGCCGTGGCCCAAGCCGGAAACCGCGCTGGCGCAAAAGCAGTTCTGGCTGTTGTTTGAGCTTTGCCTGAACAACCTGCCGGAAAGCACCGGCCGCGTGTTCATGATGCGCGAGTTTCTCGGGCTGGAAACCGATGAGATTTGTGTGGAGCTGGCGGTGTCAGCCAATCATTGCAGCGTGCTGCTGTACCGGGCGCGGCTCAAGCTGCGCACCTGTCTGACCGAGAAGGGCTACGACGGCGAGGATTGCGATGAGTACGTGTAAAAAGATCAGCCGGCTGCTGTCGGACGCGCTGGACCGACCCTTACACACCGGCGAGTGGCTGGAGGTGCAGGCGCACTTGCCGATCTGCCGTGGCTGCCGCGGTTACAAGCAGCAGATCAGCGTGCTGCGCGCCGCCGCGCAGCGGGTACGCGGCGAAGAGCCCGAGCCGCGCTGATCAGTTGCCCGGCTTGATCTTCTCGCTGCCCGACAGCACAAAATGCTCACCATGGATGGTGGAGAACATCGATTCCAGATGCTTGAGCGCCGCCCATTCATTGCGGTTGGCGCCGTCTTTTTCGGGCAGTTGTTCCAGGCAGTGCGCCAGCGAACGCGTGATCAGGTTGATCTCGTAGCGTGTCAGATGTGCGAGTTCCATGGCCGTCCCCAGTCGTGAAAAATCGGATTAAAGCCGACCATACGGCGCACTGTTCCAGTCTGTCTGTCGGTGCGCCGTACTTGTTACGTAGGGAATGGCGCGAGCGGTGGCTTGCTACAGCAAGCTCAATCCTGCAGTTGCTGCAGCAGATACAGCCGCTGGTAGATGCCGTGCTCGATGGCCATCAATTCATCGTGGCTGCCCGCCTCGGCGATATGGCCGTGGTTCAGCACGATAATGCGGTCGGCATCGCGGATGGTGGACAAGCGATGCGCAATCGAAATCAGCGTGACCTTGCCTTTAAGCGCATCCAGCGCGCGCTGCACAATCTGCTCGGTTTCGCTGTCGATATGCGAGGTGGCTTCGTCCAGCAACAGTATGCGCGGCTGGCCGGCCAGCGCGCGCGCGATGGCAATCAGCTGCTTTTGCCCGCTGGACAAGCGCGTGCCGCTTTCGCCCATATCGGTGTCGTAACCGTTTTCCAGCGACAGGATCAGCTCGTGCACATTGGCCGCGCGGGCGGCAGTTTCGATTTGTTCTTGCGACAAACCGCGACCCATGTCGATGTTTTCGCGCGCGCTGGCCGCCAGCAAAAACGGGTCTTGCGGCACCAGCCCCACGCCCGCGCGAAACGCTTCGTCGCTGATGGTCTGCAACGCAATATCGTCGATCGAAATCTGCCCGGCTTGCGGCGTATAAAAACGCAGCAACAGCGATAGCAGCGTGGATTTGCCGCTACCGGTGTGGCCGACGATGCCGTAAAACGCCCCGGCCGGCACATGCAGGCTCAGGTCGTGCAGGATGGTTTGCTGGGTGTTGTAGCCAAAGCGCAGATGATTGAAATTGACCTCGCCGCGCTGGATACGCACATCGCCGCCCGATACCGTGCCGCGCGGTTCTTTCAGCAAATGATTGACGCGCGCGGCCGCCACCACCGCCTGCTGCAACTGGCTGAACTGCAGCATGATCTGGATCAGCGGCTCCACCACGCGCGCGATATAACTGACAAAGGCATACAACACGCCGATTTCCAGCGCGCCAAAGGCCTGCACGCCAAAGCAATAGATCACCAGGGCCAGCACCAGCACATTCATCAGATCTAGCGCCGGGCGCAACAGCCAGGCATTGGCCGACAGCTCTTGCAGGCGCGCGCGGTAATGCGCCTGGTTGATATTGCGAAAGCGGCCGGAGAAGCGTGCTTCGGCATTGGCCGCTTGCAACACACTCATGCCCGCAATCGATTCGGCCACCTGGGCGTTGATCTCGCTGCGCAGCTCGCGCGCTTGCGCCACCGAGGGCGCGCTCCAGCGCTGATACAACCAGATGATCAACACCACGGCCGGAAACAGCATCAGCACGATGCTCATCAAACGCCAGTCCAGCCACGCCATTGCCAACATGGCGCCGACTATCACAATGCAGCTGTCCAGCATCACGAACAACACCTGCACATACAGCGCTTTAACCGATTCGGTGTCGTTGGTGACGCGGCTGACCAGTTGCCCGGTGATGGCTTTGTCAAAGAACGCCATCGGCAGACGGATGACGTGGCTATACACGTCCTCCCGCAGCCGTTTGACCGAGCGCATGGCCACCCCCGCCATCCGCGTCAGTTGCAGATAACGCAGGATGCTGGCGGCGTAGACACAGGCCAGGCAGCCCGCCAGCAGCAAGGCGATGGCGGTCGGGTCATAGCGATGCGGCAACAGGTAGTTGTCGATAAAGTGTTTGCCGAGCAATGGGGACAAGGCTTCGAGCAAGGCGGCAGCGGCCAGCCAGGCCGTACCTATATATAAGTGGCGACGGTCAGGGCGGGCGGCCTGGTTGAGCAAGCTGACCGCATCGCGACGTTCATTGCGCGCAGCCGTGACCGGCGCTGCGGCTGCGGTCTTAGAGTTCATCGAGGCTGGCCTCCAGTTGTTGATAGCGCCACTGGCTGGCGTACCAACGATTGTTTTCGACGAGCTGGCTATGTACGCCATGCTCGGTAATGCGGCCTTCGCGCAGCACGGCAATCTGGTCGGCATCGGCCACGGCAGACAAGCGATGGCTCACGATAATCACGGTGCGGCCCTGGCGCGCGGCGCGCAGATGCGACAGGATTTGCGCCTCGGTCTGGGTATCCACGGCCGACAAGGCATCGTCCAGCAACAGCAGCGGCGTATCGGCCAGCAAGGCCCGTGCGATGGCGATGCGCTGGCGCTGGCCGCCGGAGAGCGCGACACCTTTTTCGCCCACCGGTGTTTCGTAACCCATAGGCAAGCGCTGGATGTCGTCATGCACCGCCGCCAGTTGCGCCACGCGTTCGATCTCGGCGCGGCTGGCTTCCGGCTTCACCAGGGCAATGTTTTCGGCGACCGAGGCCGAGAACAGAAATGGCTCTTGCGGCACCCAGCTGATGGCTTCGCGCAGCGTGTCCAGCGTGTAATCGGCCACGGCCACGCCATTCCAGCGGATCTGGCCTTGTTGCATGCCGTACTGCCGCATCAACAAACGCAGCAAGGTGGATTTGCCCGCGCCGGTGGGGCCGACCAGGCCCAGGGTCTGGCCCGGTTGCAGCGTCAGGCTGACCTTGTCCACCGCGGCATCCAGCTGGCCTGGATACTGAAAATGCACCGCATCGAATTCGAGCGTGCCGGCCTGCAGCTGGGCCGTTGCGCCGTGGTCATCCACCGAACGCGCTTGTGCCAGCACCGGCCCCAGCCGACCCCACGCGGCGCGGCCGCGTTCCAGCAAGGACAAGACCCAACCGGCGGCAAACATCGGCCAGATCAGTTGGCCCAGATACATGCTGAAGCTGGTCATCTGGCCGATGGTGAGCTCGCCATGCCAGACCAGATAGCCGCCCACACCCAGCGCGGTAACCGTGGCGGTGCTGAGCGTCAGGCCAACCGCGGGCTCGAAGGCGGCTTCCCAGCGCTGCGCGGTCAGACTGCTGGCGGCGGCGTTTTCGGCCAGTTGCGACAACTCGCGGCTGTTGCGCGCTTCCAGCCCCAGCACGCGCAAGGTGCGCACGCCGGTCAGCGTTTCCTGGACGTGATCATTGAGCTTGCTGAAGCGGGCCAGCGAATCATCCCAGGCATAGTGGATGCGGTCAGAGATTTTCCAGAACGCCAAGGCCATCAACGGAAACGGCAGCAAGGCGGCCAGTGCCAGGCGCCAGTCTATGCCCAGCGTCATCATGCTGAGCACCAGGATCAAGGTCAGGCTGCCATCAAAGCCAGCCAGCATGGCTTCACCGGCGGCCATTTCGATGGCGTCGATGTCATTGGTGGCGCGCGCCATCAGATCGCCGGTGCGCTGGTTGTGATAGAAGCCAGGGCCTTGCGTGGTGAGCTTGTCGTAGAGTTCGGTGCGCAACTGCACGCCCAGCTGATAGGCCGCGGCAAACAGCTTGAGGCGCCAGCCCGCGCGCAAAAAATAGATGACCAGCCCCATAACCAGGAGTTGGCCTAGTTGTAACAACAGGGCGTTGCCCGACAAACTATGCGTGACAAGGCCATCGATGATGTGACCGATCTTGCGTGGTACCCATACCGACAAGACGGCCACAGCAAACAACATCAGGGCTGAGGCGATATAAGCGCGCCAGTGCTGGCGGATAAACCGCGCCAGCAGTCCGTATAAACTCATTGATTCTTCTACCTTTTGGACGCAGGCGGGGCGGGATGACCGCCAGGGCGTGCGTCCGGAATTCGCGTCGATGTGGCCGGGCTGGATAATCCGGACACGAGTTGCGGTAGAGCCGCGCGTGTGCAAGGCCACACGTGGAATGCCAGGCAGGCCAGGCTACGGAGAGGCCGTATTGCAGCGCTATGCGGCAACGCATAATGTGCGCGTCTGGATTAAATGATCCGTAGCTTGTGTGTCAGACGTGCAGGCGGAGCCGCTGCCCAAGCGCAGCGTGGCTTACCTGCGGTATTGCGCGAGCGCCAGGTGGAAAGGCCCGCGACACACGAGTTGGCTAGTATAGATATCAGAGCTGGAATGCGAAACCGCACCGGCCACAGAACGAATATTCCGCAACACTGGAGTTGCACAGTATGAGTAAGCAAGGTATCCGGTTCTACAACCGGCCCGCCGGGGGCTGGGGCGCGCTCAAAAGCACGCTCAGCACCATTTATGAGCAAGGCATCGTCGGCCGTGGGGTGGCAACCTTGTTGCGCCAGAACCAGCCCGACGGCTTTGATTGCCCCGGCTGTGCCTGGCCAGACAAAAACCATCACTCGACCTTTGAGTTCTGTGAGAACGGTGCCAAAGCCGTGGCCGCTGAAGCCACCGAGCGCCGGGTCATGCGCGATTTCTTTGCGCAGCACAGCGTGACGGATTTGCTGACGCATGACGACTACTGGCTGGAGGCACAAGGCCGCCTGACCGAGCCGATGCGCTACGACGCCGCCACCGACCACTATGTGCCGGTGCAATGGGACGACGCGTTTGCGCTGATCGCCCGACATCTGAACGCGCTCGACCATCCCGATCAGGCGCTGTTCTATACCTCGGGCCGCACCAGCAACGAAGCCGCCTTTCTGTATCAATTGTTTATCCGCGAGTTTGGCACCAACAATCTGCCGGACTGCTCGAACATGTGCCACGAGCCCTCGGGCACGGCCATGAAAGAAGCCATCGGCATCGGCAAAGGTACCGTGCTGCTGGACGATTTTGACGCCGCGGATGCCATCTTTATTTTTGGGCAGAACCCGGGCACCAACCATCCGCGCATGCTGGGCGCGCTGCGCGAAGCCGCCAAACGCGGTGCGCAGATTGTGGTGTTCAACCCGCTGCACGAGCGCGGCCTGCAACGTTTTGCTGATCCGCAAAGCCCGCGCGATATGTTGTCGAGCCAGGGCACAGCACTGGCCACGCGCTATTACCAGCTCAAGATCGGCGGCGATCTGGCCGCGGCCAAAGGCATTGCCAAAGCCGCGTTTGAACTGGGCGCGGTGGATTACGACTTTATCGCCGAACACACGATCGGCTTTGATGATTTCCTGGCCGATCTGCAAGCCGAAAGCTGGGACACGCTGGCGGAAGAATCGGGCCTGAGCGAAGCGCAATTGCGCGAAGCCGGCGCCATCTACGCCGCCAGCGCCGCCACCATCTGCACCTGGGGCATGGGTGTCACCCAGCACAAGCATTCGGTGGCCACCATCCAGACCATCCTTAATCTGCTGTTGATGCACGGTAATATCGGCAAGCCCGGCGCGGGTGCGTGCCCGGTACGCGGCCATTCCAATGTGCAGGGCGACCGCACCATGGGCATCTACGAAAAGCCGGCGCAAGGCTTTCTGGACAAGCTGGGCCGTGCCTTCAACTTTGTGCCGCCGGCCAAACATGGCCACGATGTGATCGGCGCGATCGAAGCCATGCTCAAAGGCGACGGCAAAGTGTTTATCGGCATGGGCGGCAACTTTGCCCAGGCCACGCCCGACACCGTCAATACGCACGCCGCGTTGCAACGCTGCACGCTGACGGCACATGTGACCACCAAGCTCAATCGTTCGCATTTGATCCACGGCTTTGATGCGCTGATTCTGCCGTGTCTGGGCCGGACCGAAGTCGATCAGCAAGCCGCCGGGCCGCAAGGCGTGACGGTGGAAGATTCGATGAGCATGGTGCATATCTCGTCCGGCATGAACAAACCGGCCTCGCCGCATTTGCTGTCCGAGCCCGCCATCATCGCGCGCATGGCCGCTGCCACGCTGCCGCAAAGCCAGATTGCGTGGCTGTGGATGGTTGAGGACTACGACCGCATCCGCGACAAGATTGCCGAAGTCATCGACGGCTTTGAAGACTTTAATGCCCGCGTGCACGTGCCTGGCGGTTTCTACCTGGGCAATAGTGCGCGTGAGCGCGCCTGGGTAACGCCGGAAGGCAAAGCGCGCTTTATGACGCATGCGGTGCCGACTGATCTGCCGATCAAGGCCATCCGCCAACAGCACGCCGACAAGCTGGTGTTCAACCTGATGACGGTACGCAGTCATGACCAGTACAACACCACCATCTACGGCCTGGATGACCGTTATCGCGGCGTGTTTGGCCATCGGCGCGTGGTGTTTATCAACAAGAACGATCTGGCGCGACTGGGCCTGGTGGCCGGGCAGTGGGTGGATATGACCTCGCTGTGGCAAGACGGCGAACGTGTGGCACGTGAGTTTTTGCTGGTGGAATACGACATCCCGGAAGGCTGCCTGGCCAGCTATTACCCGGAAACCAATGCGCTGGTGCCGCTAAGCAGCATGGCCGATCGCGCGCGTACGCCCGCTTCCAAATCAGTGCCGGTGGTGCTGACGCGCAGCGCGCATGAAGCGCAGGTGGCGGCGTAACGGTGGACGAAGATCTGCTGGTCAATCTGGTGGGCACGATCGCCGAGAAAAATGGCGTGTCGGACCACCAGATCGCCAAACGGCTTGGACTGAGCATGAGCCAGCTCAATCGTGCCTTGCTGGTGCTGGCCTCGCCCGAAGCCGAGGGCGGGCTGGCGCTGGTGGAAGCACGCCAGCACGACAAGCGCCGCACTTTGTGGCTGACCGACAAAGGCCACGCGCTGGTGGCAGGGCTGTTGTCATGACCGAGCGCGTGCTCCCGCATGCCGCTGAGGCCAGCGGCAGCCAGGCCGTCAACGCAATCCGCATCGAGCGCGGCCAGGCCCAGACGCTGACGGAGATCGTGGCGGAAGAAACCGCCATCGCGCTGGTGTTCAACGGCATTTCGCACGCGGTGATGATGGCTAGCCCGCTTGATCTGGAAGACTTTGCGCTGGGCTTTGCCTTGTCCGAAGCCATTATTGCCAAGCCGTCTGAACTGATCGATCTGGAAGTCGTGCCCGGCTGCGACGGCATCGCGGTTGAAATCACGCTGGTCGAAGCAAAATTCCAGGCCCTGAAAGCCGTGCGCCGCTCCATGGCCGGGCGCACGGGTTGTGGCTTGTGCGGCTATGAATCGCTGGATGCCGCCATCCGCCCCATCAGTACAGTGAGCAGCCCACAGCAACTGGATGCCGCCGACATCAGCGCGGCCATGGCGCTGTTGCAGCAAGCGCAGCCTTTGAATGCCGCGACCGGCGCCACCCATGTGGCGATGTGGTGGCGGCCGGGGCAAGTGATTGCGCGCGAAGATGTGGGACGACATAACGCGCTGGACAAGCTGATCGGCGCCACGGCCAGACAAACAGATCGCAGCGGCATCATCGTGATGAGCTCGCGGGCTTCGTATGAGATTGTGCACAAGGCGGCAGCGGCGGGGTTCAGCGTGGTGGCCGCCGTGTCTGCCCCCACCGCGCTCGCGATCCGCATGGCCGAACAAGCAGGCATCACACTAATCGGCTTCGCCCGGGGCGAACGCATGACTGTCTACAGTCACCCACAACGCATCCGCCAGGCCGGGCGCTGAGCCCCAAGGGGCCTCGGCCGCTCAGGCGCTAGTGCGGATGGTGGTCTGCGTATAGCTGAACGAGGTGGTGCTGTAGAGCGTGGTGGCGCTGCTGGCCGCGTCCGTGGTCTGATTGGCCGTGCTGCTATCACTACCATCGCTGCTATCGCTATTCGGCATCACCACCTGCACATCGCCCGACGGAATGCCATTGGCACTCCAGCTATCCAGCGTAGCCATGATGGCGTCGTGCGTCTGGTTGCTGATATCGGGCAGCTTGCCGCCAAAATATTGCGCCGCCTGATCAAAGCCGCTCTGGATTGCGTCTTTGATCTGGTCCAGTTTGGACGGGTCAGCCGCAATGGCTGCCTTGGCAAAACTGAGTATCCGCGTGGCCGTATTCTTGACGCCGAATTCGCCGTCTTCCGACACCGCCTGTTTGGCCGCTGCAATGGTCTGCGGATCGGCGCTGATATGTTGCTCGCCACTGACCACTTTGCTGGCGGTCAAGCCCTGCTGTTGCAGGATGTTGCTCAGCATCTGGGTAAATTGCGCCACCTTGTCGTTGGAGTCGGCCAGCATGCTGGCCAGGTCGACGCCCTGGGTGGTGCCATCGCTAGCGGTGGCGCTGGTGGATGCGTTGCTGCTGGCGCTGGCCGTGGGGTTGGAATACGTCAGCGCACTGGCGTCGACGCCCCCACCCAGCGTTACTTTGTCTGGCGACGTGGCACTGCTCGCCGTATCGGTGTTACTGGTCTTGCTGCTGGCAGCGTCGGCCAACTGATTGAGTTTGCTGGCGTAGGTGGCGGACTGCAGATTGATACCGGATAAATTGAGCGCCATGGCGGTCTCCTGGCCTGTAATGCGTTGCAGCGCTTGCCCGATGGCGGCGTGAGTTCAACGCATTATTGATACATGTAATTACAAATAGGTCGGCTGCGCGGCGCAGAAGTTTAGTGCGGACTGATCAAAGGCAAGAAAATTCTTAATTGCCCGAGCGCGCTGATGCCTTGAGCTGCATGCGTTTGACCGCCAGTTGCAACGGCACGCCGTCATCGGGCCGATCGCGGGTAATGACAAAGCCTGAACGCCGATACAAAGCCAAGGCGCGCACATTGCTGGCCAGCACATCCAGGATAACGGCTTGATCACGACGGGCGGGAATCAGCCGGTCTTGCTGCAATTGCGCCAGCAAGGCCGAAAACAAACCCAGCCCCCGCACTTCCGGATGCGTGGCGCAATGCGCCAACAAGGTTTGATGCCGGGTGGGCGCCGGCATTGCATGTTGCATGGCCAGGGCGCGCAGCAGGATGCCGCCGGTATGACGCCAGCCAAAATGCCGCAGCAATTGCAGCAGCAGCGGAAACGCATCAAAGCGGCCCTTGCGCCCGTCGTACACGCCGATCACCGAAACCGGTACATCGCCCATCACGGCCACGTGGTGATGCCGCCAGGAAAAATGCCCAAACCGCGACGCCAATGCCGCTTGCAGAAACGCTTCGCACTGCGGCTGCTTTACCCCCAACAGAAACTGGAATTCTTCCCACGCCGAGGCATAAACCAGCGGCGCCAGCCAGCGCGCGTCTTCCGCCCGCGCGCGGCGAAACAGCAACAGGCCAGGATCAGACAGGGACCGCATCAGCGAAGGAGGAGGCACATAGACGGTGGGCTCAGGCGATGACGGCAGCAAGATAATCGTCCAGGCTCAAGGTCTGCACGCTCACTCGTAGCGGCGCGGAGGCGCTGACGGCCCAATGCAGGTCGCCGTGTTCGCCAAAGGCCATGGTGGTGCCGGTGGGGATGGTATCGGGCGGGCCATACACATGCTCGCGATGGCCGCCTTTGAAAGCGGCTTCGCGCAGCGTCCACAAGGTATAAAAGCGATGCTGCATGGTAAAGCCATCGGAGGCCGCCAGCAGCCAGCCCAGGTCGCCCGCCGAATAAGCCTGTTTGCCCAGCGCGGCCCAGTTACGCGGACGCGGCATTTCGATATCGACCCCACAGGCTTGCTCCGCCACCAGCGCGGCGACCCAGTCGCCACTGTGCGACAAACTGGTAAAGAGTTGCGGTGCTGAAGCAAACACCGGCGCGTCATCGGTTTTTTCAACCAGATCGTCCAACGCCACCGCCCGCCCCAGCGTCTTGCTGGCTGCCGTCAGCAAGGCCAGTCGGCCCAGGGCAAACTGCCGCCGCCGTTGCGGATGCGTCAACGTCGCCAGCCGCGCACGCGTGCTGTCCGACCACGCCAGATCAAGCGTGAGCGGTTGCGACGGGGTGGGCATCAGATAAAGCGTAAGCGCGTGCATGGCCGACAGTTTAGCGCCCCGCAGGCCGCTGCCCAAGCGTTGTGATGCCAGGCTTGATCTGGCTGGATGGAATGGCACTGCCAGTGTATGTATCCGGCGCAGGCGGCACTTGCTTGCCTGCGGCAAATGTTCTGACAGCCCTCGTCCGCACATCCCTCGCACCTGCCAGCCAAGCGCGCTTTTGTTACGGCCAGTGTCCTACCCGGTAACGCGGTCAGCACCGATCACCTGATGCCGAGCGGGTGCGTAGCATGGTTTGCACGTCGCAGCGCAACCCGGATTCAAGCATGCGGGCAGGCGTTGAGTGTTAACAGAACCCTCACAGAGGAGCCGAAATCATGGCTATCAACCAATACGGCAGTTCATCCGATCTGAATCGTGGTTATACCGGTGGCAGTCTGGAGAGCGGCACGCGCGATGCAAATATCGTGGGCTCGCCCGAATCGTTTGTGAATGACGGCCCTGGGCCGGATCTGATGCTGGCCAGCTCGCTGGAAGGCGATGACGTGTACAACCCGGCCGGTGAAAAACTGGGCGATATCAAGGGCATCATGCTCGACGTCAAACAAGGTCGTATCGCTTATGCAGTGCTGTCCTTCGGCGGTTTCCTCGGCATCGGTGACAAGCTGTTTGCCGTGCCGTGGCAAGCGCTGACGCTGGATGTGGATAACAAACAGTTTCTGCTGAACCAGGACAAAGAATCGCTGAAGAACGCCCCCGGCTTTGACAAGGACCATTGGCCGAGCATGGCCGATAGCACCTGGGCCAACGAAATCAATACGTTCTATCGTAGTGAGCCGTACTGGCACTAAGCCTGGGTTTGCGCCGCCGCAGCGCGCCGCTTTGCCGGCGGCACTGCAACGGTCGAACTTTGTAGTCGCACCAACAACGGCGCCTGGAGCGCCGTTGTTGTGTCCGCTCGCGCTTATATATAAAGACGGAGGTCGCAATGACAGACGTTATCAAACTGGCAGAATCCAAAGTACAGGTCGCCGATCATATCTATGACTTTGCCACCGGCCTGGCCGCGCAGAGTTTTGTGACGTGCATGCAAAGTCACGACCTGGCGTACTGCCTGGCCGAGCATCCACCGGTGGATGATTTTCCCGTGCGCCAGGATCTGGATGTGCTGGCCGGAGACGGCGCCGGCTGAATGGCGCGCCCGGCAAACCGCCAGTTAACTGCGGCCGCGGGCGATCATGGCTATCATGCGTGCTGACGTAGGGAGCACACGCATGACTGGCAACACCCGGTTGCCCGCAAGGGGCCGCTGATGAGAATTCTTCCACACAGCTCGTTTCGCTGGTGGTCACTCGGTATTTTCATGCTGAGCGTTGCACTGCTGGGCGGCAGCTCAGTCAACGCGCTACTGGCGCTGGAACGCCTGGGCGTGCAAAGCCGCATGCAGATGCAGGCCGCCGCCACGCTGGGCGAAGAAGTGCAAAAGCTGCAGGAACGCACGCTGGCCATGGATCGCGGCGCGCGGCAGTTTTTGATTCTGGATGACTCCACGTTCCGTGATCGTTATATGGATGCCTGGCGCGATGCCCGCACTGCGGTGCAGAACGTGCGCAGCAGCATGGGCAGCGACGCCACCGTGTTTGACGACTGGGTGACCCATGGCGAACGCGCCGGGTCGGTGCTGGCGCAATCGTGGAAAAACGTGCACAGCCAGCAGAAGTACCTTTATGCCCAGCTGGAAGGCCTGCATCAGAACAATGATGAAATCCAGGCGCTGGCCAAGCGCTGGCTGGCCACACGTAACGACACCTTCAGCAAGGAACTGGATCAGCAGCGTGAACTGCTGACCTGGCAAATCGGCATAGTGATCGGCGTGACCGTGGCTCTGGCAATCGGCTGGAGCGTTGGCTTTGCCCGGCCATTGCGGCATATCGCCGGGGCCATCAACCGGCTGGGCGAAAACCGCCTTGCCGACGCCGTCGTTATTCAGGGCCCGAGCGATTTGCGCCAGCTGGGCAACCAGCTGGACTGGTTACGCAAACGCTTGCTGGCGGCCGATGCCGAAAAAACCCGCGTGCTGCATCACGTGTCGCATGAGCTTAAAACGCCATTGGCGGCGCTGCGCGAAGGCGTGGCTTTGCTGGACGAAGGCATCGTCGGCGCGCTGCAACCGCAGCAACGCGAAATCACCGGCATCCTCAAAGAAAACGTGCTGACCTTGCAGGCGCGCATCGAAGACTTGCTGCGCTATCAAACCATTGCGTTCCAGGCGCGTCGGCTGACCCGCGACCGTACTGATGCGCTGGCCGTGGTACAACGCGTGGCGGACGAACAGCGGCTGCAATGGCTGGCCCGCAAGCTGGTGGTCCATGTTGACGGCGAGCCGGTCATCACGGTGCTGGATACCGACAAAGTGGCGATGGCAGTGGGCAATCTGCTCTCCAATGCCATCCGTTTCAGCCCCGAGGACAGCGAGATCCAGCTGCGCGTGCGCCATGCTGATGGCGCCCTGGAAATCGACTGTATCGATAGCGGCCCGGGCGTGCCTGAAGCAGAAGTTGCGCGGATCTTCGAACCTTTCTATCGTGGCAGCAGTCAGCCATCCACCAGCGCGCCGGGGCACGGGATCGGACTGTCGATTGTGCGCGAACTGGTCGAAGCGCACGGTGGCACGGTGCGTTTGCTTAACGCCGGCCCTGGCGCTCATTTCCGGATCCGTATACCTGATGAAACACCCTGATTTTCGACTTTTATTGACGGCCCTGGTCGCGGCCGTGTTGTTGGCGGCATGTGCCGCGCCGCCCAAACCCAAAACAGAACCCAAGCCCCAGCTTGCCCCGGTCGCGCCAGCACCGCTGGACCCGATGCGGGCGCTGACGGTGTTCTATGTACAAACGCGTGACCTGTCCGCCAGCGAATTGAACAAACGCGCGCTGGAACTCGCCAATGGCATCCAGACGCCGGATGTGACCTTGCGCCAGGCCATTTTGTTAGGCCACACGCATAATCCGGTCGATACCGCGCGTGCCATCATGCTGACCGAAAGTGTGATCAAAGCCGATAACGCGCTTAAACCCTATGCCCAGTTGCTGAACGCAATGTGGACCGAACGGCGCAAGCTGGAAGACCAGATCGACAAGCAAAGCCAGGCTGGCAAAGATGCGCAAAAACGCGCCGACCAGCTCAAGCAGCAACTTGATGCGCTCAAGGCGGTCGAGCGCGATCTGGCGACCAAGCCAGTGCCGGGGGCCAGCAAAGGAGAATGAGTTATGGAAAAACCGCACATCCTGTTTGTCGACGATGACGCCGACATGCTGCGGTTGATGGCCTTACGCTTGCAGGCGGCCGGTTATCGCGTGTCTACCGCCGCCTCGGCCGAAGCCGCGCTGGCGCAAATCGGGCATGAACGGCCCGAGCTGGTGATCAGCGATGTGCGCTTGCCCGGCCAGGATGGCATGGCGCTGTTCGAGCAATTGCGCCAACGCTACGCCGGTTTGCCGGTGATCATGCTGACCGCCCACGGCACCATTCCCGATGCGGTCGAGGCGATGGAACGCGGCGTGTTCTGCTATCTGACCAAACCGTTTGATGCCCGCGTGTTGCTGGACAAGGTGGCACAAGCCCTCAGCGTGGCGGCCCCGGCCCAAGCCGCGCAAACCAGCGAGACCGCCTGGCGCGCCGGCATTATCAGCCGCAGCCAGATCATGGAAGAACTGCTGGGCGAAACCCGGCTGGTCGCCGCCTCGGACGCCAGCGTGCTGGTGCAGGGCGAGAGCGGCGTGGGCAAGGAATTGCTGGCCAAGGCCATCCACCGCGCCAGTCCGCGCGCCAAAGGCCCGTTTGTAGCGGTCAATTGCGGCGCCATCCCCGAGCAGTTGCTGGAGTCCGAATTGTTCGGCCATATCAAAGGCGCGTTCACTGGCGCCTTGAGCAACCATCGCGGTTTATTCCAGACCGCCCACGGCGGCACCCTGTTGCTGGACGAAATCGGCGACATGCCGTTGCCCTTGCAAGTCAAACTGCTGCGCGTACTGCAAGAGAAGGCGGTGCGGCCGGTGGGCGCCAGCGAAGCGGTGGCGGTGGATGTGCGCATCGTCTCGGCAACGCACCGCGATCTGGACGCCGCCATTGCCCAGGGACTGTTCCGCGAAGATCTGTATTACCGGCTGAATGTGGTGTCGCTGACGCTGCCGCCGTTGTCCGAGCGGCGCGAAGATATTCCGTTGCTGGCGGCGCATTTTCTGGCGCAAGTGGCGGGCAAATATAACAAGCCCGTCACCGGCTATGCCCCGGATGCCATGGAGGCGCTGCTGGCAGCGTCGTGGCCCGGTAACGTGCGCCAGCTGTATAACGTGGTGGAACAGGTTTGCGCACTGGCCAGCGCGCCGATTATTCCGCTCGGTCTGGTGCAACGGGCATTGCGGCTGCCGGCGCAAGGCATCCTTAATTACAACGAAGCTAAAACCCGCTTTGAGCGCGACTATCTGACCCAGTTGTTGAAAGTGGCGGACGGCAATGTGACCGACGCCGCACGTATGGCCGGGCGCAATCGCACGGAGTTCTACCGTCTGCTGCAAAAAAACGGTCTGGACCCCGCATTGTTCCGCCAGCCGGGTGAGGGCGTCGCTGGTTAGCGACAACGCCAGCCCGCGAATTTGCTGGGATGGCGGTGTGGTCGATAAACGGCGTCGCCATATAGCGACACAAAAGCGTGGGATACGCCACATTCTTGCGACACCCCAGCTACGCCGGTCGGCAAACTGTTGATTTTGCTAGTAAATGAGAAGCTGGCACGGCAATTGCATAGTAGGGCTCAGCCTCACCGAGGTTTTACAGTTCTAACCCAAACCAAGGAGCCTTTATGCAAATGCGCAAAACGCTGACTAGCCTCGCTTTGATTGCCGCAGCCCTGATTGGTGGTATGGCATACGCCGGGGATTCGTCTTCCGACGCCCCGACCGCCAGCGCCCCTGCGGGCTCCGGCTCTTAAACTCTTGCAGCAGATTGTGCCGCGTGTGTGCTTGCGTCCCGGAAAGCCATCCATACCCGTTGCATGATCTGGTCACACTGCTTGAGCTGTAGTTTTCCCGTGACCGACTGACGTCCTCCAGTAATTTCTGGCAAGTCTTGGCTGGAGGACATGGCACCTCATTGAGCGTGCGGGCCCGTACTATGTACGGGCCTTTTTTTTTGCGGAGAGGGTCTACTGCGCGGACGCAGCTTGCGTCCCGGCGGTACTCGGGATCCGCACGTACCTACCGTACGCTTACGGTCCCTCCGTTCCGGCGGTACGCAACCTGCGACCGCTCGCTACGACCAAAGGAGGTCCCTGTGGGACGCCCGAAGCATTGCAGTTGATGCCGCGAGGCACTCGCTTCGCTCGCTGTCGCGGGGCGGGGATGCGAGCGCGCTTCGCTGCTCGCGGCCGGCCGCTGTTCCATAGGGTGGGTCGAGACCCACCATTCAAAGCTGCTTGCTATTGCGGTTCGCTTGGCGTGCCACTTTGGGTGGTGGGTCTTGACCCACCCCATGCCACGTTCAAACCCCGTCGAACAGATCGCCTTGCACGTAGCGTTGCGGCATGGGCTCCAGCTGATCGGGGTGGCAGAGCGCGCTGGCGCGTACGCCGAGCAGGCGCATGCGTTGCTCCAGCGGCACGCGTTTAAGGCATTCGCGGGCGGCGTGGAGGATTTCGGCGGGGGTCTGGACGGGGGCGTCCAGCGAGATGTCGCGGGTGACGATGTGGAAATCGGAAAAGCGCAGTTTGATGCCGATGGTGCGGCTGACATAGCCTTTGCGTTCCAGATCGGCGCCCAGCCGTTCGCACAGGCGGATCAGGATATCGGACAGCGCGGCGCGGTCCTGGCGGGCGTGCAGGTCGCGCTCAAACGTGGTTTCGCGGCTGATGGATTTGGGTTCGCTGTAGGTGACCACGGGGCGGTCGTCGATGCCGTGAGCGGCGCGGTGCAACCAGTCGCCGTAGCTGCGGCCAAAATGTTGCAGCAGCGCCTGCGCGTCGTAGGCGGCCAGTTGGGCGATGGTTTCGATGCCCAGCGCCGCCAGTTTCTCGGCGGCTTTGGGGCCGATGCCGTTGATTTTGCGTACCGACATCGGCCAGATGCGCGTTGGCAAATCAGCGTGCGTCAGCACGGTAATGCCGTCGGGCTTGTCGAGTTCGGAACAGATTTTGGCCAGCAGCTTGTTGGGTGCGATGCCCACCGAACAGGTCAGGCCCGTCGCCTGGGTGACGGCTTGCTTGAGCATGCGCGCCAGCGTAACGGAATCCTCGGTATGGCTGCTTAGATCGAGATAAATCTCATCGATACCACGATCTTCGATATCGGGCGCAATCACGGCCACGGCGCGTTTGAACAGTCCCGAATAATGGCGGTAGGCATCGAAATCGGCGGGTAACAAAATCGCATCGGGCGCCAGCCGCGCCGCCTTCATCGTGCCCATTGCCGAGAACACACCCAAGGCGCGCGCCTCGTAAGTGGATGTGGTGACCACGCCACGGCCCACATAATCCCGCATGCGCGTGTAATGCCAGTTGCCGTCTTTATCCTGCACCGGCGCATGCGTGGAGCGCCCGCCGATCACCACCGGCTGGCCGCGCAGATGCGGATAACGCAGCAGTTCCACCGACGCGTAAAACGCATCCATATCCAGATGGGCAATGCGGCGGGCGGCCGACGCGGGCGGGGAATCAGAACCGGGCTGCATCATGCAGTAAGGGGTGATGGCGAATGGCGATATTGTACGATCGTTCTATATCACGCGCCATGCCGTTTGCCGGGGCGGCCTGGCGCGACGAACCTCCATTGCCCATGATCTTCAGGGCAATGAGCGGGTGATCGAACCGGCACTGGATTTCCGTTTTGCAGCAACGGCGTATCGACTCAGGTGTATTGGCCCGCAAATCAGCAGCCATGCAACGATACCGATGCTAGGCACGCAGCAGATATTGCGTGTGAACAGTCGCCACATGCCTGACACTTCTGAGCCCAAAACGGTGCTAGCACTCCGCTGCTCGATTATGTCGGTGTGTTTCGCGCGGAGCTGATGGCCCGCATCTACTGCGCTCGATGGCAATTGACCGGCGGACTTTCTTGATACGATGACCGGACAACATTTTGTTGCCGGCCTGCTTGCGCAGATTGAAGCCGGCACCTACGCCTGGCGAGTCCCACCTATGCAGCCGAATCACATCAACGTCGAAATCGATGCCTGGATCATCCAGGATGGTAACTACGGCGAATTCGCCGTTGGAGACGGGCTCACACTTGCATTCGAGTTTGTTGCTGAGTCCGTGTTCAAGACGACAAACGTTAAACGAAGCATCAAACAAATCGATGGCGCCACCTACGAGGTCTGCGCGCAGATCATCCACTACACGCCGACAGTGTGGGCGATCGACTTTGGCATCTCGGTGTACCAGGAATTAAAACCACCTGAGGGCTACCAGGTTGGCGACTGGATCACCTGTGAGGTCCTGCTGCGCGTCGATCCGTTTTTCTATAGAGAGCGTCTTCAATGGCTTTCCGGCATGCCGGACTTATTCAACGAGTGGCAGGTTGCCGGAATTGATCTGGAGACAACAGCCTGGATCGAGTCCAGACTCGAAAATGGCAGTGCCTGTTTTACTCGTGGCGCTCAACGTAGCTGGCGCACGGTAGAGCACACCGATGCCTGGCATGATGACGGTGGTATGGCGAATTACCGGCTCTCGCTCGCAAGGATGCCGGAATGATCCTGTTTCTTGATTTCGATGTACTCATAACTAGTACCCTCGTTGACAGGACGAACATGTAGTTTATAAATGGACTAGCGATTACATTTATCGTCGTTCATAACGGCTCGAGACCTTCTTGGTTCGGCTCCATGAACTAGGATGGGTGTCGGCGATGTAGCTTGAATGAGAGACTTGCTGCTCATTTGCCCACAGTTCACTGCGCGGCTTCCACAGCCATTCTTGTCCCGATGCGGACCAGCCTTGTTATTGCCGGCTCCAGTTCAATCCAGACAGGTGGAAGTTCACCGTCCCACTTGAACTCGGAGATGCTTGAGCCGGCCAGCACCGTCAGTTTGTTTGACACGCCATCAAGGACAACATAGTCCTGCCCCATCACGGCAACCCGAGCATTAACCAAGGCACCAAATATGGCCTCAGCATCGCCGGGGGCCAGCGTTGCCTTCCTTGGCGCATTTCGGCTGATGGAATGCCACGGCTCAATTTCCATCCAGCTGCCTGCCTGAATCTCCACAGAATATTCGTCTTCCTGACTCGGGTCAGTCTTGCTTGAAATACGCAGGGCGAAGCCGTCACCAAACGCAGGGAAATGTTCAAAAGCAATTGAATGGAGGTTTTTCATCGTCGTTTGCGTAGAGATCGTGCTTTCAACAAGCGGGGTTCGTATTCGTTCATACGAACGAGCGAAAAAGGCATTGCCACCGGGTATGACTTTGTGTCGCTCGACGTTTGAATGCGGCGCGCGGCGCAATGGCGTGGGCCGCCGCATGCCGCTTATTCGACCGGGATTTCTTCGCCCAGCGGTTCTTTCAGCCATTCGCGTAAATGCGTTTGCACCTCGGTGAGCGCGGCGCCAGCCACAATCTCGATATCTTGCGACTCGGCGCGGCTGGCTTCCTTGAGCGTCGGCAGGCACAAGCTGGCCAGCATGGCCTCGGCGTGCATCCCGGCCAGGCCCGATACGCTATCGAGTTTGAACAGCGTCTGCGCGCCTATGCCTTTATCGGGCGAGCCCGCATTGGTGGTTTTGGCCTCGATCATATAGGCGTGGTTGTTGCACAAGATGGCAACATCGAACTCATTGGTCACGCCATTGGGCAAACGCACGCGCACGCTGGCGGCGGCATCCTGGATCGGCAGTTCGCCCACCAGCGCTTCAACTTGTTTGAGCAACCACCATTCCAGCCAGCCGCCGCCCAGAAACTGGCGCGATTCAAACTGGGTCAGGCGCAAGCGCAAATCGGGCAGGATGCAGCACAGGCCGGTTGCGCGCAGCGCAGTGAGCAGGCTGGCGTGATTGGGGATGGCGGCACGGGTTTCAAATTCCGGAGTAAGGCTGCTGCAGACCGTGTTGAGCCGGCCAATTAGCCCGGCATGTTGCACGGCCAGATGCGCCAGCACGTCGGCGGCGGCATCCATTTGCGGTTTGGGGCGATGCAGGCGGCGGCTGTAGCCGATGATTTCCATGCCATATACGCCAAAGTAGCTTTCCAGCGTCAGCTTGTCGGCCACATTGCCGTGGTCGCCCGGTAGATCGGCGGGCGCGTGCGCCAACCAGTGGATCTGGTCGCTGAACGGGTTGACCACAAAGGCGGGCACTTGCGTTTCCAGTGCCACTTCGTGCGCAATCGCCGAATGGACCGGATTGGCCCCGGACAAATTGAACAACACAGCATGGTCGGCCGCCACCACCAGCTCTTTCAGCCGCACGCGGATGGGCTCGGGGTTCCACGCATGCGGCAAGGTCAGCACTTGCGCTTGCAGGCGGGCGTCACGGCAGACGCTGGCGATATAGTCGGCACGACTGGTCTGGCTGGCGTCGGCCAGCAGGGTAACGTGGCTGACTTTAAAGCGGGCATCCAGCGCGGGCGTAATCAGGTCGGGCTCGGGCGCGTCGGCGAAGGCGATCAGGTGGCGGTCCATGCGGCTTTCCAGTTGATATGACTTCAGCATATAGGCCAGATGCCGTCTTGTCCTTACGCGCCTGGCTGAAAAGCGTGCTTGCCATTCGGCCTACGTGCTGCCAGAATCCGCCCCGTTGTCATTGGGGAGTAGCCATCGTTCAGCACTATGTTGAACGAGTTCACGTCAACAAACTTGAAGCCGCTTGCTTCATGGCGTGAACAGTATCCAGCACCGCGCTGGATGGCCCGGCGAGACCTTTGGCCACGACGTGTTTGCCTGCCGGGCAAGCCACGTCGTTGCGCCATTGGTTATCTGCTTGCCCGGCCCATACTAATAATGCTGCTTACCGTCATCCTGTTTTTCCTCTCCGCCATCGCCATTTATCTGGCCTGTGAATACTTTGTGAACGGCATCGAATGGTGCGGCCGCCACATGAAGCTGGGTGCCACCGCGGTCGGCACCGTGCTGGCGGCTTTTGGCACTGCCTTGCCCGAAAGCGCGGTCACCTTCACCGCCGTCGCCTTTGGCACTACCCCTGAGCAAAAAGATATCGGCGTCGGTGCCGCCATGGGCGGCCCGCTGGTGCTGGCTACCGTGGCCTATGCCGTGGTCGGGCTGGCGTTGTGGGCCAATCGACGCAAGCTCAAGCGCGGCGATGCCACCGTGCGCGTGGACCATCAACGGCTGGCGCAGGATCAGATTTCTTTTCTGGTCATCTTTATCTTCAAGGTCGCGCTCGGCCTGGTGGCTTTTGCCATCAAACCGTGGCTGGGCGTGTTGTTCCTGGCGGCGTATGGCCTGTATGTCTGGCGTGAAATCACCACCGCCGAAACGGCGCCGGAAGAAGAAGAGCTGGAAGAACTGAAGCTACGCCCGCATAACGCGACCATGGGCTGGGCCGCCACGCAATCGTTGCTGGCGCTGGCGGTCATTGCCGTGGCGTCGCATACCTTTGTGGCGCAGCTGGAGCATATCGGCACGTTTATGGGCATTTCGCCGCATATCATCGCGCTGCTGCTCAGCCCGGTGGCCACCGAATTGCCGGAAACCATGAACGCGCTGATCTGGGTGCGCCAGGGCAAAGAGCGGCTGGCGCTGGCCAATATCTCGGGCGCGATGATGATCCAGGCCACCATCCCCAGCGCGCTGGGTCTGTTCTTTACGCCGTGGCGCTTTGATAACCCGCTGCTGGTGTCGGGCCTGGTCACCGCCTGTGCCATCGTGCTGCTGTGGAATCTGTTCCGCCGCGGCAGCGTCGATGCCCGTACCCTGGCGTCGATTGGATTGCTGTACCTGGTGTTTGCCGGCTATGTCGCCTGGCATTTCTACGGCTAAGCGGTTTTGCCGCCAGCGGGCCGACGGCAGCGCCTAAACGCCGCCGTCGCCTTTCTTGAACGGATGCTGTGCTGCCAGTTGCTCGGCCCACTCATCCACCGCCTGGCGTTCCTGGCGTAAAAAGCGGCCGATGGCATCGCGAAACGCCGGGTGCGCCAGCCAGTGCGCCGACCAGGTGGTGACCGGCATAAAGCCGCGCGCCAGTTTGTGTTCGCCTTGCGCGCCGCCTTCAAACAGATTGAGTCCGCGTTCCAGCGCAAACTCCAGGCCCTGGTAATAGCACAATTCAAAGTGCAGGCCCGGCACAAAGCCGGCGCTGTCCCACACCGCGCCCCAATAGCGGCCATATAAAGCATCCGGCCCCACCAGATCGAACGCCGCGGCAATCGGCTGGCCTTCGCGATAAGCCAGCACCAGCAAACAGGCGTCCGGTTGCGCGGCATGCAGGCGCAAAAAGAAATCCAGGTTTAGATAAGGCGTGGAGCGATGTTCGCGATAGGTGTGTTGATAGCAGCGGATAAAAAAGCGCCAGTCGGCCTCGCTGATGTCCGCGCCTGCTTTGCGCTCGACGGTGACGCCTGCTTCACGCACATAGCGACGTTCCTGTTTGATTTTCTTGCGCTTGTCATGGCTCATGCTGCCCAGAAAATCATCAAACGACGTCCATGCGGGATCGCGTTGCCAATGAAATTGCACTTGCTCGCGCAATTGCATGCCGTGCTGATTGGCAAAGCGTGCGTCCTCCGGCGTCGGAAACAAGATATGCAGTGAGGAATCGCCCAACTGGCGCGTCAGTTCGATTGCGCCTTTGATCAGCGCGGCGCGGCTGGCGTCGTCGCGTGCCAGCAAGCGGTTGCCGGGTAAAGGGCTGAACGGCACGGCGCTAACCAGGCGCGGATAGTAGTCGAGGCCTTGTTGCTCATAGGCACGTGCCCAGGCCCAGTCAAACACGTATTCGCCCCAGGAATGCGCTTTGCGATACAGCGGCATCGCGCCGATCAACTGGCCGTTTTCTGCGGCATCCCACAAGGTCAGATGGCAAGGCTGCCAGCCGGTGTCGGCGTTGACGCTGCCGCTTTGCTCCAGCGCATCCAGAAAGGCATGTTGCAGGCCTGGATGCGGGCCCGCCAGCGCATTCCACGCGGCGGGGGCGATATCGGCGATGCGGTCATACACACGAATCATGCAAAACTCCGGGCTGACAATCAGGGGTGCGCGGTAGCGACCGACGGCCGCGCCACGCGATAAAATCAGGCCGTCCCGCCGCTCAACATATCTGGAGGCAGTATGCCCAACACACTCAGAGTCGGCCTCGTCGGCTACGGTTACGCCGGCAAGACCTTTCATGCGCCGCTGCTCGGCACCGCTCCCGGCATTACGCTGGCCGCAATCGCCAGCAGCAAGCCCGACGTAGTGCTGGCCGACTGGCCCGAGGTGACGGTTTATCCAACACCTGAAGCATTGATCGCGGCAGCGGAGATTGATCTGGTGGTCATCGCCACCCCCAACGACACCCATGCGCCTTTGGCCAGTGCGGCGTTGGCGGCCGGCAAACATGTGGTGGTCGACAAACCCTTTACCCTAACTGTGGCCGAAGCCGAAGCCTTGCAAGCCCAGGCCGCACAAGTCGGTCGCGTGTTGTCGGTATTTCATAACCGGCGCTGGGATGCAGATTTTCTTGGGCTGCAGCAATTGCTGGCCAGTGGCCGCCTTGGCCGCGTTACCGAATTCACCAGCCGCTTTGATCGCTATCGTCCCGAAGTGCGTCAACGCTGGCGCGAAGCCGCCACCATCGGCGCGGGCATCTGGTACGACCTCGGCCCGCATCTGATTGATCAGGCACTGACACTGTTCGGCCTGCCGGATGCCATCAGCGCCGACCTGGCCTTGCGGCGCGACGGCGCACAAGCCGTGGACGATGCGCTGGCGGTGCTGCATTACCCGGGCAAGCGCGTGGTGTTGGGGGCCAGTTGCCTGGTCAGTGCGGGATCGGCGCGTTATGTGGTGCATGGCACGGCAGGCAGCTTTGAAAAATACGGCCTGGATGTGCAAGAGGACCAGATGAAGGCGGGCGGCAAGCCGGGCATGGATGACTGGGGCGTTGATCACCAGCCGGGGCGGCTGTCGCATTGGCACGGTGACCAGGCGGTGCGCGAAGACATCTATATGCCAGCGGGCGATTACACCGCGTATTACACCGGCGTGCGCGATGCCATTAATGGCGCGGGCCCCAATCCGGTGACCCCGGCGCAAGCGATCGCGGTGATGCGCATGATCGAAGCAGGCACGCTGGCCAGTCAGACCGGCCAGCGCGTGACGCTGAAGTAAAACGGCTTAGCTGGCGAAGTAGTCGGGCGCATTGCCCGGCTTCCACTTGATATTGCAACCTATGCTGGGCAACTGCTGCTGCACTGGCGGCTGCCCCGCCACCAGCGCGGCGACGGCCGCTTTCAACGTCGCCCCGTTTGCGGCCTGGCCGCTGCCGGGGCGGGTTTCATCAAACTGGCCGCGATACACCAGTTCCAGATCGCCGTTAAACAGAAAGAAATCAGGCGTGCATGCGGCGCCAAAGGCATGCGCGGCGGCCTGGGTTTCATCGTAGAGATAAGGAAAGGTGTAGCCGAGTTCGTGTGCGGCCTCGACCATCTTGCTGGGCGCATCTTCCGGATGGCTTTCAATGTCATTGCTGCTGATGGCCACCATGCCGACGCCGTCTTCGGCCAGTTCCGCCCCGAGCGGGGCCAGTGCCGGATTGATGTGTTTTACATACGGGCAATGATTGCAGATAAAGGCCACCAGCAAGCCTTTGGGCCCCGCCACGCCAGCCAGGTCATACAGTCGGCCATCGCCATCGGGCAGGGTAAATTCGGGGAGGGACGTATTCAGCGGCAACATCGTGGATTCGGCTCGTGCCATGGGTTTCTCCGGTCGGTAAAACGATCACTCGTTAGTCTAGCCAGAAAAACACCATGGCAGCGGCCAGCCGCTTATTCGGCCCAGTGCACCACGCCGGTGTAGGCGGTCAGCAGCACGATAATGCCGAAGGCGATGCGATACCAGGCAAATGCAATAAACGTGTGCGTGGCAATAAAGCGCAGCAAGGCGCGCACGGCGATAAACGCACTGATGGCTGCGGCAACAAAGCCCACCGCAAATACGCCAAAGTCGGCCATATCGAGCACATGGCGCAGTTTCCACATGCTGTAAACCGAGGCGGCGGTCAGCGTGGGTATGCCTAGGAAGAACGAGAACTCAGTGGCCGCCTTGCGCGACAAGCCCAGAAACAGACCACCAATAATGGTCGCGCCCGAACGGCTGGTGCCCGGGATCAGCGCCAGACATTGGGCAAAGCCCACCTTGAGACCGTCCTTCCACGTGATGTTGTCGACCTCTTGTACCCGCACACGATGCTGGCGTTTTTCGGCCCACAGTATCAGCAAGCCACCAATAATAAAGGCCAGCGCCACCGGCACCGGCTTGAACAGATGCGCTTTGATGGTTTCGCTCAGCAGCTTGCCGAGGACGGCGGCCGGGATAAACGCAACGATCACCGCCAGCAGCAGATTGCGCTCACGGCCGGGACGGGTGGCGCCAGCAAAGGTCTGGGCCAGCTTGGCACGGTATTCCCAGACCACGGCCAGGATGGCGCCCAACTGGATAAAGATCTCATATACGTCGCGCTTTTCTTTTTGATCAGGCCAGAAATTGATCAAGTCGCCCGCCAGAATCAAATGACCGGTGCTGGAGATAGGCAAAAATTCGGTCACACCTTCGACCACCCCCATGATCAGGGATTTAAGTAGCAGTACAACGTCCATGGGCAATTTCCAGATTGGGATTTATTAAAAATTATTGGCGGGCTAGCTTAGTCAGCGCATAGGGCTGGCGCACGGTTTCGGGTAAGCAATTGCGGTGCCAGAACAGCTTGTAGAAAGCATCAGCCGCAAAGATGACAGGAAATCGGGGGCGGGGCAAATGCGAAAACCGCGCCAGGCCGCGTTACAGCTTGATTGCAGCGTGATGGAGATCTGAGAGTAAATTTTCACATACTGATGATGGAACTCAGCCAGGGCGGCTGCGTCTGAACGTTCATGTGCGATCAATTCGCGCATTTTTGCTCATCTCCTCCCTGATTAGAGGGCGTCGCCGATACCGACGCCCCTTTTTTTTGGCTGTTGGGCTTCCACAGCGCGCGCATCTTGCGTCCCGGCGGTGCTCGCAATGCTCATGGCCCTCATGGCCACTCCGCTTGCTCCGCTCCGGCGGTACGCAACCTGCACGCACTGTGAAAGCCCCGATGCGTTGCGGGTACACCGTCTGTTTGCTTGGGTTGGCATTCTTTTTGGGCGGGGGCAAGGCGCTTCGCTTTTGCCTGTGGGGGCGCTCACGTGCTGGGTACTGAATCTATGATTTGTGGCGGTTGACCAGCTTGTTGATGGCTTCCAGCAGGGCGGGGTCGTCGACGGTGTGTTTGAGGTCGTCGAAGGCCTGGCGGGCGCCTTCGGACAGGTGCAAGGCCTTGGGCGGTATCGGTTTTTGCTCGCGGAGCGTGGCTTGCACCCGGGGCAGGATTACGGTAGCTTGCCAGCCAGCCTGGGCTAGCGTCTCGATCAGGTCGGGCGCAGCGTAGCGCAGGCGGGTGGCGGCGGCGGCGTTGTTCACGCCCACCACCAGCGTGGTGCCTGACCAGGCCACCCCCAGACAAGCCTGGGCGGTGGCGGGCGGCAGCTGCTTTCTGATCAATTCGAGCACGCGGTTATAGTCCGCAACGCGGTCAGATAAACGCACCAGCGCGCGATTTTCACCGATGAACCCGGCGTGGGACTTGCGGCGTTTCATCAAATCTTCAGATTCCGTTCAGGCATTCAGGGAGTATCGCCTTGAATATTATTCTTTTATCCAACCGGCGATCCACTGCCGTGTCGCTCGGCCCGCGTCAGTTGGCGTTGGCGCTGGCGGGACTGGCCGTGCTGTTGCTGGCGCTGGGCGTGGGCATCGGCATGGCGGTGGGGGGCGGTGGTTCGGCGCCACGTCTGTGGCCGCTGATCAAGCCTTTGCGCCAGGCCGAGCTGGACACGCTGGCCATCAAACTGGGTGAGTTGCAGGCCCGGTTGATCCGGCTGGATGGGCTGGCGCAGCAGGTCGGCACCAAGGCCGGTATCGAGGTCAAACCCTATCTGAGCAACCAGCCCGCGCCACCGCGTGGCGGGCCGGATACGCGGGACCGACCCTTGTCGGCGGCGGAGTTGCTGGAGCAGTTGAACGCGGCCAATGACCGGGCTAACGGCTATATCGGGCAGTTCAGCCTGGCTGAGTCGATGTTGCTGCGGCCCACCAACACGGCCTTGCCGACGTTGGCACCGTTGACCACGGGTTTGCAGTCATCCAGCTTTGGCTGGCGCATTGACCCGTTTAACGGCCACCAGGCGTTTCATGAGGGATTGGACTTTGCGGTGCCCCTGGGCACACCGATCCGCGCAGCCGGGGCCGGCACGGTGGTGTATGCAGGCTTTCATCCTCAGTATGGTAATATGGCCGAGATCGACCACGGCAATAATCTGACCAGTCGCTACGCCCACAGCAGCAAGTTGCTGGTGAAGGTCGGGGACCATGTCGAAGCCGGTCAGATCATTGCAGATGTAGGCAGTACGGGGCGTTCCACCGGGCCGCATCTGCATTTTGAAATCAGGTATAAAGGTGTGGCGCAAAATCCGCTGCGCTTCCTGGCGCACAACAGTATCGATACTGCAGCCAACCAGGGCCCGAACGATTAAGCAGGATTAATTCTGCCGCACAGTGCTGGAAACCGTGCATTTTGTCCGCATCTGTCGTTTCAGCGTGTATCGCGGCACAGCTTCCATGCATACTGCGCAAGGTTTTGACACGGCGGCGAGGGAAACCTGCCGCCGTTGTCTTAGAGCCGTCGACCAGTCACACAGGCCCCATGCCGGGCCGACCAGTCACGGTATACAGATCAGGAATACTGAGAAAAATTGAGGTCGCCGCAAGGCGCACTAGCCGGTAACAGGAAATGATCTCCAATCTGCTCAAGAAAGTTTTTGGTAGTCGCAACGACCGTCTGCTCAAGCAATATGGCGCAATCGTGTCCCGCATCAACGCGCTCGAAGCGCAAACGCAAGCCCTCAGCGACGACGGCCTGCGCGCCAAGACCGCAGAGTTCCGCGAGCGTATTGCCAAGGGCGAAAGCCTGGACGATCTGCTGCCCGAAGCCTTTGCCGTTTGCCGCGAAGGCGCCAAGCGTGCGCTGGGCATGCGCCATTTTGATGTGCAGCTGGTCGGCGGCATTACGCTGCATCAGGGCAAGATTTCGGAAATGCGCACCGGTGAAGGTAAAACCCTGGTGGCCACGCTGCCGGCTTACCTGAATGCGCTGTCCGGCAACGGCGTGCACGTGCTCACGGTCAACGACTATCTGGTGCAGCGCGACGCCGCCACTATGGGCAAGCTGTACAACTTTCTGGGGCTGACCTGCGGCGTGAACATCGCCCAGATGGCGCACGACGAAAAGCAACAAGCCTACGCCTGCGACATCACCTACGGCACCAACAACGAATTCGGCTTTGACTATCTGCGCGACAACATGGTGTACACCGCCGACGAGCGCGTGCAACGCCCGTTGAACTACGCCATCGTCGATGAAGTGGATTCGATCCTGATCGATGAAGCGCGCACCCCGCTGATCATTTCCGGCCCGGCTGAAGACAGCACCGAAATGTATATGGCGATGAACACGGTGCCGCCGCAACTGGTACGCCAGCAAACTGAAGAAGGCGAGGGCGACTATTGGGTCGACGAGAAAGCCAATTCGGTGCTGCTGTCAGAAGCCGGCCACGAAAAAGTCGAGCAGATCCTTACGCAAATGGGCCTGCTGCCGGAAGGCGACAGCCTGTATGCCGCGCAGCACATCAGCCTGGTGCACCATCTGTACGCCGCCTTGCGCGCGCATTCGCTGTTCCATAAAGACCAGCATTACGTGGTGCTGGATGGCGAAGTGGTCATCGTGGACGAATTTACCGGCCGCCTGATGTCGGGCCGGCGCTGGTCCGAAGGTCTGCACCAGGCCGTCGAAGCCAAGGAAGGCGTCGAGATCAACCAGGAAAACCAGACCCTGGCCACGATCACGCTGCAGAACTACTTCCGCATGTACAACAAGCTGTCCGGCATGACCGGTACGGCTGATACCGAAGCCTACGAATTCCAGCAAATCTACGGTCTGGAAACCGTCATCATCCCGACCAACCGGCCGATGGTGCGTCAGGACCGGCAGGATCAGGTCTTCAAGACCGCCAACGAGAAATACAACGCCATCATCACCGATATCAAAGGTTGCGTAGAACGCGGCCAGCCGGTGCTGGTGGGTACCACCTCGATTGAACAGTCGGAATTGCTGAGCGGCTTGCTCAAGCAAGCCAACATTGCGCACAACGTGCTGAACGCCAAGCAACATGCGCGTGAAGCCGAGATCGTGACGCAAGCCGGTGCCAGTTCGCAGGTGACCATCGCCACCAACATGGCCGGTCGCGGTACCGATATCGTGCTGGGCGGCAGTATCGAACGCAGCGTGCGCGATATCGAAGAAGACGAAAGCCTGGACGATGCCGCCAAAGCGGCGAAGATCGCCACGCTGAAGGCCGAATGGCAAGTGCTGCATGACAAGGTGCTGGCCGCAGGCGGTCTGCACATCATCGGCACCGAGCGCCACGAATCGCGCCGGATTGATAACCAGCTGCGCGGCCGTTCGGGCCGTCAGGGCGATCCGGGTTCCAGCCGTTTCTATCTGTGCCTGGAAGACCCGTTGCTGCGCATCTTTGCCGGTGACCGCGTCGCGTTTGTGATGGACAAGCTCAAGATGCCGGAAGGCGAGCCGATCGAAGCCGGCATCGTCAGCCGCGCCATCGAATCCGCGCAACGCAAGGTGGAAGGCCGCAACTTCGATATCCGCAAGCAATTGCTGGAATACGATGATGTGTCCAACGAACAGCGCAAAGCCATCTACCAGCAACGCAATGAACTGCTGGAATCGGCCGATACCTCGCAAACCATCGCCGCCATGCGCGATGGCTTCTTCGAAGACCTGTTCCTGCAATACGTGCCGGCGCAGTCGATGGAAGAACAGTGGGATCTGCCGGGTCTGGAAAAAGCGCTGGAAGAATTTGGCGTGCACGCCCCGGTTACGCAGTGGATGGCCGACGACAAGACGCTGTCGGACGAGCAACTGCAAGAGCGCGTGATTGCTGCGGGCGCAGAAACCTACGAAGCCAAGGTGGCGGAAGCGGGTGCCGATACCTTCCGTCAATTTGAGCGTGCCGTGCTGCTGCAGCATATGGACCAACACTGGCGTGAGCATCTGTCGGCGCTGGACCATCTGCGCCAGGGTATCCATCTGCGCGGTTATGCGCAAAAGAACCCGAAGCAGGAATACAAGCGCGAGGCCTTCGAGCTGTTCTCGGACCTGCTCAACCGCATCAAGCGCGATGTGGTGCAGATTGTGATGAGCGTGAAGGTACGCAGCCAGGCCGATGTGGAAGCCGTCCAGCCGCAAGCGGTTTCGGATATGCAGTTCCATCACAACGATCTGGCCGCAGTATTGGCATCGGGCGATGAAGAACGCATCAAGGAAGCGCTGATGTCGGCCGCTTCGGCGCAACCGACGCTGAGTGGTACCGGTGTATCGGCTTCCGATGTAGCGCGCCAGTTCCCCGGCGTGGCCCGCAACGACTTGTGCCCCTGCGGCTCGGGCAAGAAGTTCAAGCACTGCCACGGCCAGATCAGCTAAGCGATCTTTGCTTTCAGTAATACAAAAAAAAGGACAACTGCGGTTGTCCTTTTTTGCGTCCATAGGGTGGGTCTGGACCCACCTTGCAAAGTGGCATAACAAAGCGCCGTGGTGACGCGAATGGCGCTGGTTGGTGGGTCATGACCCACCCTATGCGTTGCTGGATCAGATATCGCAGAAGTTATACCGGCGCCAGCTCAAACAACTGCGCCACCGCATGCTGATACCACGGCGACGGGTACGCCTGGTTCTCGTTGTACGCCGCCAGTGTCAGCTTGATATCGTGGTCGTCTTCGCTGGCGATGGCGCAGGCAAACAGTGCTGGCCAGTCCGGCAGCGCATCGGCCGTGCGCGGTAGAAGGTGGGGTACCGGCGGGGCGCCGATGCTGGCCCATGTCACGCAAAACGCGGTCCAGATGGCGGGCATCAGCGCGCGCCCCAATGGCGCGGGCAGATGGTCCAGCACCGTGCGCAGCGCGTTGACGCCAGTGACCAGATGCAGCGCCGTAAAGTTGCGCGTGCTGGCGTACAGCGCAATGGCCGCGTGCGCCAGATCTTGCAGCAGGGTGTTGTGGGCGGGCGCTGCGGTCAGCACGCGGACAAAGTTTGCATCGGCCACCACGCCGCGCAAGCGCCGGATGATCATGCCTTCCGGCAATTCCAGATGGCTAAGCGCAGGGGCCATATATGCCAGCTGCTCGGCCACGCTACCCGGTTGCGCGGCCACAGCCGGGCTCAACTCAATCGGCAGATAGCTGCTCACATAGGAAGCCAGCCCGGCCGCGATTTCGCCGCAGTGGCCCACATCCAGGCCATGCGCCAGCCGGATCAGCGCATGAAACGCCGCAGTGGCCGGGGCAAACGGCACGCCGGTAAACACCTCGCTCATCACCGCCGCCGCGCCTTCCCGCGCAATGCGCTGTTCAAAATACAGGCTCAACGCCAGAAACTGCCCGGTCTGCCCCGGGCAATCCGCCCAATGGGCGGGCACGCTGGGCGCGGCCGGGATGGTGACGGCGCGCGCGGCACGGTGCTGTTGATCAAACGCAAGCAAGCGCGTTTCATCCGCGCCCAGGCTGTACAGCGCGCTCAGCGCCATGGGCAAATGATTGCTGAAACCGCGTACGGACGCGATGCCGCGATTGGCATCGAGCAGTGCAAACAAAGTGGATGTGGGCGTCATGGCAGATCTCCGCATTTGATGTGGCGCCACTCTACAAGTTAAAGTTAACTTTAATGCAAGTGGCATATCAAACCGGTGGTCGGCGGGGCAAGGAGAAAATAACGATGCAACCAGGCGGGCTGATCAGTATCAGCGAACTGGCCAAACGTGCAGGCGTCGCGGCCAGCGCGCTGCGCTTTTATGAAGCTCAGGGATTGATCTGCAGCGTGCGCACGGCCAGTGGCCAGCGCCAGTTTGTGCGCGACACCTTGCGCCGCGTGGCATTTATCCGCGTTGCGCAAAGCGTGGGCTTAAGTCTGCAGGAAATCACCGAAGCGCTGGCGACCCTGCCCGCGCAACGCACGCCGACGCGCGCCGATTGGGACGAGCTGGCGCAGCACTGGCAAAGCCGTTTGCAGGCGCGCATTGATACGCTCACGGCGTTACGCGATCGGCTGGGGGCATGCATAGGCTGCGGTTGCCTGTCGATGCAGCATTGCCATCTGTACAACCCCAACGACATCGCCGCCGCACAAGGCAACGGCCCACGCTATTTAATCGGTGACGCCAGCGAACGGCCAGCATCCGCGCTGGGGGATAACCCGCATGGCTGCGTTTAATTGACGGGCGCAAAATGCGCGCTGCCGCGTCTGAATATTAGAAACCATTGATGCAGGCGTGCTCGCCCGCTTGTGCAGCAAACCGACTCCGAACGCCCGGTTCTGGCCGACCAGGGGTGGTCCTGGTTTTAATCCTGCCGCTGATCAGGCCTACTAACGGCATGCGCTAAGGCATTTAGCGCGCTCTGAATACCTTATCGGGAGACCGCCATGTATCGTCATCTGAACAAATCCAGCGCTCAACACAGCAAGCAAACCGAGATGGTAATCACCGTGACGTTGTGGATGCCGCTGGCCATCGCCGCCATCTGGTACGTCGAAACGCGCACTGGCCTGTTCAGTAGCCTGTTCCGCGCCGCGCACTAGGCAGCTATTTCCGCTTGCGCGGTTACGCCTGCCGCAATCCCTACTCCACGCCTGTCCGTGCTCTGCCGGATGGGCGTTTGTATTTGCGCCGCGCTTAGTGCATCGAATCGCGATAGTGGTCGAGTTCTGCATCGACATCGGGGTCATACAGATCTGCAAACGCGTCATCTTCCAGGATGATGCGGCTCAGTTCTTCCATTTGCAGCGGCTGGCGTTGGTTCTGGGATTGCGGGTTGTTTTGTACGGTATTCATGATGTTGGGCTCCTCGTTGAAACTGGAGCCAATGTACCTGCGGCAGCCCCGCCGCCCGCATCGGTGTAGCGACGTAATCCTGCGTCAGACAAAGCAGCATGCGCATGTGCATAGCTGGCCTGGAACACAGCCAGACAAGCCGCCTGCCAGCCCGTCAGATTCGGGCCGCAGGTCTTTTGCTATCAGGCGTTTTCGCGCGCAATGCGGCACAGCGCGGCAAAGCAGTCCGGGTCCAGCGCGCTGCCTACGGAGCGCTGCATGATAGCCAGCGTCTCTTCGATCGGCGTTGCGCCGCGGTAGGGCCGGTCGGCGCTGATGGCGTCAAAGATGTCGGCGGTGGTGATGATGCGGGTTTCCAGACTGATCTGGGCGGCGCTCAGGCGGTTGGGATAACCGGTGCCATCCAGCCGCTCATGGTGCGCACCGGCCATCGCGGCCAGTTCGTGGAAAGCACCGATGCGCGCCAGGATCTCCTCGGTAAAGCGCGCATGTTGCTGCACCGCCTGCCATTCCGGCCCGTCCAGCTTGCCCGGCTTATCCAGTATCGAATTGCTGACGCCCAGTTTGCCCACATCGTGCAGCAAGGCCGCGCGGCGCAACCAGCGGCGGCGCGGCTCGGGCACGCCCAGTGCGGCCGCGATGGCGTCGGTATACAAGCCCACACGCTGGCTATGGCCCGAGGTAAACGGGCTTTTGGAATCGACAATCTCGCCAAACGCTGCGGCGATATCGTCCAGATAATCTTCGTCCAACCGGACGGCAAACTGCGCCGGCTCCAGCTTGAGCACGGTTTCTTCGATATGCGCTGATTCAAGTTCCAGCCAGAAGGCCGGATCGCGCGCGACGGCTTCAAAGGCGGTGCAGAGTCGCGGATCAAACCATTTGCCCTTGCGACGGCGCACCTCGCGCAGGGCGGCTTTGGCGCCATGGCTTAAGTGGTACACATCGATGACTTGCGCCAGCAAGGCAATGCGCGCGCCCAGCGGAATCGCCTCGCCCGCCAGCTGCGCCGGGCGGCCACCGCCATCCCAATGTTCGTCCAGCGCGCGAATGCCGCTCGCGATGGTCTCGTTAAAACGCAATTTGCGCGCGATGCTGGCGCCGCGATCACAGCGCGTGCTGATCAGCTCTTGCGCCATATCGCCGCCGTTCTTCATTACATTCAGGATGGCGTTCAGGCGCTCACCCCACGGCGCGTTTTTGCCGGTGTGGGCAAACACAAAGCCGAGGATTTGCGGCAGGCCGGTGCCAGCGGTTTTGAAATCACGCTTGAAGCCGAGATCGTCAGTCAGATACAGCTCGCAAATGCGCGCGGCATTGCTGCTACACCCCAGATCCTTGAGCAGCAGCGTGTAATACAGATCCCATTGTTCACGCTCGGGCACGCCCATTTGCCGTGCAATTGACAGGCCAATCCAGCACACGCGGATGCAATGGCCTGCGGGCTGGCCTTCAGTGATATCCAGTGCATAGCTCAAAGACGCCATGAGCTCGGAGAGCTTCATCTCGCCCACTTCAGGCGCAAAAGACGTGGTGACGAAGGCATTCATGGGCGTGTACTCGCAAGGCGGGATCGGCTGACGGGCCGCGCTGATCGCCGCGGCGTCTTTTTCTTACGCCCCGACTATCGCATATTTTGCAAAGCACCGCGCCCTCGTAGCGCTACGGGGCTGATCTGTATAACAATTTTAAAAAAGAATGCGCCAGCCCTCGGGAGAGAGGTGGCGCACAAATGAGGAGACAACATTTCGAACAAAGAAAGACGATTCTCTGCGCATAGGGTGGGTCTAGACCCACCAATCAAAGCGCTATGCGAGCAGCTGCCAGCCTGACGCACCACTTGTTGTGGGTCACGGTGCGCGCCCGGAGTCCCGCTTTATAAAACTTCCCTACACCTCATTCTTTTCCGGCTTCAAAAACCACCCGCGCTTCGGGTAGGGTGCGTTACCCCCTCGGGGGGGCTTGTCCTCGCTTGCGGGGGCAACGCACATTTTGGTTATGCCGTGGACGCCGGACGGCCCCGGATGGGGCCGGGACCTTTGGCCCCGAATTGTGCGTTGCCCCAAGGGGTAACGCGCCCTACACCTCATGCTTTTCCGGCTTCAAAAACCACCCGCGCTTCGCTGAGCATATGGCGCTGGCCGTCAATCAGCAGCGGCAGCGGCTGTTGCCAGCCTTCCACCTCCACCTGGTATTGCGCGCCGTTACGTTGCACGGTGACGGTGGTGACCACCTTGCCGCCCAGATCGCGCAGCGTGGCGGTGGCGCTGGCGCCGTCGTCCAGCGCGTACAGATGCAATTCAACTTCACGCGCATAGTCGTAATCAGGCCGTTGATCTTGCGTGCCGATGGCCAGCAACGTGTTGGGCCGTACGTACAGCGGCAGGCTCATAAAGCCGTGCTGTTGCCGCAGCCAGCGGCCGCCTTGCACTGCCTCGCCGCTAAACAGATGGGTCCATGTGCCCGGCGGCAAATAGAACTCCACATCGCCTTCGGCATTGAACACCGGCGCCACCAGCAGATGGCCGCCCAGTAAATACTGGCGGTCCAGAAAATCGCAGGCACGGTCGTCCGGAAACTCCAGCATCATCGCGCGCAGCGTGGGCGTGCCGTGTTCGACCGCCTGTACCGAGGCATCAAACAGATACGGCATCAGCCGGCTTTTCCACTCGGTAAAGTGGCGCACCACCGCCACGGCCTCGTCATCAAACAACCACGGCACGCGATACGATTTGCTGCCATGCAGCCGGCTATGGCTCGATAACAGGCCAAACGCGCTCCAGCGCTTGTACACATCAGCCGGGGCCGTGTTTTCAAAGCCGCTGATGTCGTGGCTCCAGAAGCCAAAGCCGCTCAGGCTCAGCGACAAACCGCCGCGCAAAGTCTCGGCCATCGATTCGTACGTCGCGCTGCAATCGCCGCCCCAATGCACCGGCAATTGTTGGCTGCCGGCCGTACCGGAACGGGCAAACAGCACCGCCTCGCCCGCGCCGCGTTTTTCTACCAGCACATCAAACACCACCTTGTTGTACAGATAGCTGTAGTAGTTGTGCATCTTCTGCGGGTCGGAACCGTCGTGATACACCACGTCCGTGGGGATGCGTTCGCCAAAGTCGGTCTTGAAGCAATCCACGCCCATATCCAGCAAGCGGCGCAGATGCCCGGCGTACCACTCGCAAGCATCCGGATTGGTAAAGTCGACGATGCCCTGGCCCGGCTGCCAGCGGTTCCATTGCCACACGTCGCCATCGGGCTGCTGTAGCAGGTAGCCTTTGGCCTTGCCCTCAGCAAACAGCGGCGACGGTTGCGCGATATACGGATTGATCCACACGCAAATCTTCAGCCCGCGCGCCTTCAGCCGCGCCAGCATGCCGACGGGGTCGGGGAAGGTTTCGCGGTTCCATTCAAAATCGCACCAGTGGAAAGCCTTCATCCAGAAGCAATCAAAATGGAACACATGCAGCGGAATCTGCCGCTCGGCCATGCCATCGATAAAGTGGTTCACCGTGGCTTCGTCGTAATCCGTGGTAAACGACGTGGTCAGCCATAGCCCGAACGACCACGCCGGCGGCAGCGCGGGGCGGCCGGTCAGTCGGGTATAGCGGTCCAGCACCTGCTTGGGGGTGGGGCCGTCGATCACAAAATATTCCAGCGCCTGGCCCGCCACGCTGAACTGCACTTTGGTGACCTTTTCGCTGCCCACTTCGTACGACACGTTTTCGGGGTGATTTACAAACACGCCGTAACCGCGATTGGTCAGATAGAACGGGATGTTTTTGTACGCTTGCTCGGTACTGGTGCCGCCATCGCGGTTCCAGCTTTCCACCACCTGGCCGTTTTTAACGAAGGCGGTAAAGCGCTCGCCCAGGCCGTAGACGTTTTCCCCCACGCCCAGGTCCAGGCGCTCAAACATAAACGGCGCGCCGCCTTGCGTGGTGTCGATGACTTGGCCGCAACCGCGAAAACCGCTGCCGGTAATGCGTTTGCCATTGCGCAAAAAATCGATGCCCCAGTCGCCGGTTTTGGCGATGCGCACCGTTAGATTGCCGCTGGTCAAGCTGGCCACATCGGCAGTGTTGGTGGTGCTGATCTGTGGCGCGCTGTGGTTAAGCGCAAAGTGCGGGCCCACATCCCGCGTGCCTTCAAAGTGGCTGATGCGCACGCCAATCACGCCTTCCTGCGGCGAAAAAAAGCGCAGCGTAATCAGCCCGGTATCCAGCTGACCAGCGCGGCTGGCCACGTCGCGCGGCGCGGCATACACCAGCAAGCCTTGCTCGGTGACGTCCACGCTGTGGATTTGCACTGCGTACATGACATTCAGGCCGTCTTTGATCAGCCAGTTGCCGTCACTGATTTTCATGATCGATTCCAGAGAAAAGTATTGGTCGAGTCGGTCGGAAACGTTTCCGACCGTGGCCGGATTGATCGTGTAAAAAAGCCGCCGCGAAGTTACAGCGCCAGTTCCGTCGTCTTGTCGAACACATGGATTTGCTGGGGCGCGATATACAGCTTGAGCACATCGCCCGCAGCGGCCTTGACCGTGCCTGGATGCGCCACCAGCACGGGCTGCGGCGCGCCATCGACATTGAGCGCAATAAACGTCATCGAGCCGGTGCTTTCCACGCTGTCGATTACGCCTTGTACGCTCTGGCCCTCGCCTTCCAGCCGCAGATGTTCGGGCCGCAGGCCAATCCACACCGGCTGGCCGGGGGGTAGCGCGCGGCCCAGTTCGAGCTGTTGCCGCGCGGCGCCGCCGAATGTCACGCATCGGGCATCGGGCCCGACCACGCCTTCGATAAAATTCATTGCCGGCGAACCAATAAAGCCCGCCACAAACTTGTTGGCCGGTTTCTCGTACAAAGCCAGCGGCGCGCCTTGCTGTTCCACCTGGCCCGCGCGCAGCACCACCACATGGTCGGCCATGGTCATGGCTTCGATCTGGTCATGCGTCACGTAGACCGAGGTGGCATGCAGACGATGGTGCAATTTGCGGATCTCGGCGCGCATATGCACGCGCAATGCTGCGTCCAGGTTGGACAGCGGCTCATCAAACAAAAACACTTTGGGGTTGCGCACAATGGCGCGCCCCATGGCCACACGCTGGCGCTGGCCGCCGGATAGCTGGCGCGGCATGCGTTCCAGCAAATGGCCCAGGCCCAGGGTTTCGGCCACACCGGCAATGCTTTGCTTGATCGCCTCGGGCGCGCTGCGCTTTAGCCGCAATGAATACGACATGTTCTTTTCGATATTCATATGCGGATACAGCGCGTAGCTCTGGAACACCATGGCCACATCGCGTTTGCGCGGCGGCATGTCGTTAACGATTTGGCCATCAATGCGCAGCGTGCCGCCGGTGATTTTTTCCAGCCCGGCTATCGTGCGCAGCAAGGTGGACTTGCCGCAACCCGACGGCCCGATCAAGGCCACAAAGCGGCCTTCCGGCACCGAGATATTGATGTCCTTCAGCACCTGTACCGGCCCGTAGGCCTTGCTCAGGTTCTCGATCTGGATGCGATGCGTTGCCTGGTCCACAAACTTCTCCTCACCGATTTACTTGAGTGCGCCTGCGGTCAAACCGGCGACGATCTTGCGTTGTAACAACATGAAGGCAATCAGGATCGGCGTCACAAAGATGGCCGAGTAGGTCATGATCCCGATCCAGTCGGTTTTGGTGGCGCCGACAAAGGCCGATAAGCCGACCGTGGCGGTCTGGTACTGGTCGTCCAGAATCAGCGAGCGGGCGTATACGTATTCGCCGAACGACTGCAGAAACACCAGGATGGCCGACACCAGAATGCCATTCACCGCCAGCGGCAGAATCACGCCAAAAAACGCGCGCATGGGCGAGGCGCCATCCACCAGCGCGGCATCGCGTAATTCGCGCGGCACCTGCACAAAGCTGGCGCGGCACAGCACGATATAAAACGGCAGCGTTTTGGTGATCTGCGCAATCACCACGGCAAAGCGCGGCGTTTCTAGCAAACCCAAGCCTTTAAACGCGGTAAAGATCGGCGTCACCATCAGGCTGGACGGCAGCGCCTGCAGCACCAGCACGGCAAAGATGGCGGCGCTGGTCCAGCGGTTCTGCACTTGCGCCAGCGCATAGGCCGCGCCGGTGCCCACTAACAGGGTGACGCCGGTGGTGCCGCAGGCAATCAGCAGCGAATTCCACAAAAAGCGCGCCATATTGCGTTCTTCAAACACCTGGCGCAGATGCGATTCGGCCTGCTGTGGCCAGAACGTGGGCGGAAACTGGAACATCTCGGCCGCGCTTTTAAACACGGTGATATACATCCAGTACAAGGGAAACAGGTATATGGCGGTGACGATCAGCGCAATCACCATCAGTACATAGCGCTTCATGCTCACACCATCCGTTCATTGCGCGTACTGCGCACGTAGATCACCGCCACAATCAGCACCAGCACCATCATCAGCGTGGCCACGGCGGAGCCGGCCGACACTTCAAAGGTTTGCAGCGACAATTGCCACGACCAGTACTGCGCCACTTGCGACGAATTGGCTGGGCCGCCTTGCGTCAACGCCGCCAGCAAATCGAACTGCTGCATGGTCATGATGGCGCCCAGCGACACCACCGCGCCCAGCGTGGATTTCATCATCGGCAGCGTAATGCCCCAGAAGCGTTGCCAGGCGTTGGCGCCATCGAGTTCGGCGGCTTCATACAAATCAGCCGGGATGGCGGCCAGGCCCACCGACAGCAGCAACATATTAAAAGGCACGCCCAACCACACATTGGCGATGATCACCGCGTACAAGGACCACTGCGGATCGGACAGCCAGAAAATCTTGCTATGCAGAATGCCCATCTGCGTCAGCACATGGTTCAGCACGCCGTAATCGCCGGCAAACAGCAGTTTCCAGATCACGCCCACCACCAGCCCCGGCATGATCCAGCCCGCCAGAAACAGTCCACGCATAAAGGTGGCCAGCGGAAAGTCCTGCAAAAACAGCATCGCCAGCAAAAACCCGATCACCACCTGAAACAGCAGCGACAAGCCGACAAACTGCAGCGTGTTGCTTAGTACCTGGCCCGCTTCGGGGCGGCTGAACACATCGCGATAATTGGCCAGCCCGGCAAACGGCCGCAGCAGGGTGGCGGGCTCCATCAAGTCGACTTGCTGAAAGCTGAGCACGATGTTGTACAGCAGCGGCAGGCCGGCAAACAGCAGCAGATACAGCAGGGCAAAGCCCGCCAGCGTGATTTCAAATCCGTTTTCGCGCGGAAAACGGCTGAGCAGCTTGTTCATTGCGTCGTTCCAGAGGCAGAGGCGGGCGTCGGAAGGTGACGCCCGCGGCCAGGTTAATGCTTGGTGGCTTCGACGGTTTTATACGCCTGATCCATGGCTTTTTTAGGATCAGCCTGGTGCGTCAGCACCGATTGCACAGCGGTCGAAATGGCTTTGGACACTTTTGGCCATTGCGGATTGGGGCCGCGCGGGCGGGCATATTGCATTTGCTCGTTAAACGTCTTGTACGCCTGCGGCCATTTCGGATCTTTGGTTACCGTATCTTTGCTGGGCGGCAACATGCCGAACTCGTTCCAGTTACGGTTGCGCTGCGAATACATGTATTCGAGGAAGGCAAATGCCGCTTGCGGGTTTTTGGCGCTGCGCAGCACGGCATGGCTTTGTTCGCCCAAGGCCGAGGCGCGCGTGCCACCGGCTTTTTCTGGCGGCAGCAAAGCCACGCGCCATTTAAATTTGGCGCCTTTTTCCACCGCCATCAGTTCCCACGGGCCGTTGATATCCATGGCGGCGTTGCCGTTGATAAAAGTGGCGGCGGCTTCGGACTGTCGATGGCTCAGCGTATCGGGCGAGGCCAGCTTTTCATCCAGCAGCTTTTGCCAGAACGCGGCGGCGCGCGCGGCGCCCGGATCGTTCAGCTTGTCCCAATCTGCGCCGGTAGCCTGAATAAACGGCAGAAACTGGAACACGCCTTCTTCATCGCCCACGGCCGAGAACGCCAGGCCGTACACATTCTTCTGCGCATTGGTCAGCTTTTTGGCGTCGGCATACAGCTCGTCCCAGCTTTGCGGCGGCTTGTCGGGGTCGAGGCCAGCGGCTTTGAACATGTCTTCGTTGTAATACAGCGCCAGCGTGTTGGCGCCGCGCGGGATGGCGTAGACCTTGCCGTTCCAGCTGGCGTTTTTCAGCGGGCCCGGATAAATCTGTTTGACGTCGATGACTTTGGATTTGGCCAGATACGGGGTCAGGTCCAGCAGCGCGTTCTTGGCGGCAAACATCGCGGTGTTGGGATTATCGATCGGGATCACGTCCGGGCCATTGCCCGACATCACCGCGCGCATCGCTTCATCATTCAGCGAGGAGAACCCCACCTTGCGCACTTGCAACTGGATATCCGGGTGCAGCTTGGCGAACTCGCGCGCCATTTTTTCGGTGTAATTGTCCGGCTCGTCCACCGCCCAGACCGACAGCGTGGCGGCCAGGCTGCTGGCCGAAGCCAGCGCCAGGGTTAAAGTGGCGCAGATTGTCGAAATCCTGATGTTCATAAACCCTCTCCCTTACTGTGACGTCGCAGCGTGCTCGCAGATTAGCCGCTGGCGTATGGGCCACGCCCGGCGCTAATCCGCGCCCGGCTTCGTGTCTGAGTTACGGTGTTTTGTAGCCACTTCGGTTGCGTTACGGAAACGTTTCCGGTTTGGTGCGCAAATTCTTGTCGCCGCACTCAAAAGTGTCAAGCGTTCGCTGCAAAATCGAAATGCTGCGTGTGAGAAAGCTTAAAAGAATGGCTGCGGCAGAGCGGCAAAGCAGGGCTGGTGCTATCGGACATGCGCGCATTTCAGCGCGGCGTGCCCAGATCACTTTCGCGCTCGCGCAAGGTTAACGGCCACAAAGTCTGACGCGGCGTTTTGCCGTACAGCACGGCAAAGTCGGGAATCTGCATCAGCAAGGCCTTGGCCAGATGCTGGCCCAGCGCGTAGGCGTCGACGGTAAAACCGCTTAGCCGTGGCGATAGATATTCCGGCACATCGCTACTGAGCACGCCGCCCGAAATCGCCAGATCACGCCCCGGCACCCGCCCCAGCTCGTGCAATTTGCGATACGCGCCCACGGCCATGGCATCGCTCTGAAACATGATGGCGGTGGGCGGATTGGGCTGCGCCAGCAAGGCTTCGGTGATCAGATAACCGCCGCGCTCGCTCAACTCGTTGATCTGCACATCCTCTTCGCGCGGGACCAGGCCATGGCTTTGCATGGCGGCGCGCCAGGCGTTGGTATACACGTGCGCCTGCATCGCATCATTGCCCGGCACGCCGATGGCAATATGACGATGGCCTTGCGCCACCAGACGCGCCACGGCGGCCACGGCGGCGGCTTCAAAATCCAGATCCACCCAGGACTGGTCAGCGCACGATTCGCAGCGGCCCAAGGACACCAGCGGAAACCCGCGCGCGGCCACGTAATCCAGGCGTTCATCCTGGCGACGCGTACCCGCCAGAATCACGCCATCCACATGCCGCCGCTCCACAATGCGGCGCAAACGCGCAAATTCTTCTTCGTACGATTTGCTGCCGTACATGACCAGATCCATGCCATGCAAAGCCAGCACCGATTGCAGGCCATCGGCCAGCGTCATAAACACGCCCAGCGTGTAGTTTTCTTCTTCACGCCGCGCCGGCAGCATCAGGCCGATGACATCCAGCCGCCCTTTACGCAAGCTGGCGGCGGCCTTGTTGGGGGCATAGCCTTGCGCCAGCGCGGCCTCGCGCACGCGTTCCCGCGTTTTGGCGCTGACTTCGTCGCTGTCGCTGAGCGCGCGCGATACGGTGGAAACCGACAACTGCAAATCTTTGGCGAGCTTGCGTATGCCCATGGGTGGCTATTTGTATCTGGCAAAAAGATGACGCGAGCGTAGCGGGTTGCCCACAGCTGGACAAGCTACGACTCGCGTCTATGCGTTGCCGCCCACGCGGCCTGTGGCGTTTAGAAGCCTTCCAGCACGATTTTGCCGCGCGCCTTATGCGATTCCAGCAAGGCATGCGCCTTTTTCAGATTGGCCGCGTTGATGGTGCCAAAGTGCTCGGCCAGCGTAGTGCGCACGGTGCCGGCATCGACCAGCCGTGCCACCTGGTTCAGCAATTGATGCTGCTTGATCTGATCCGGCGTGTTGAACATCGAGCGCGTGTACATGAATTCCCAATGCAAAGACACGCTCTTGCGCTTGAGCTTGCGCCAGTCAAACAGCTGCGGGTCGTCAATCAAGGCCAGCTTGCCTTGCGGCGCGATGGCTTCGACGATCTGTTCAAAATGGTCGTCGGTATGGGTCAGGCTGGCGATGTAATCGACCTGCGGGATGCCGATGCGCTTGAGTTCGGCGGCCAGCGGCTGGGTATGGTCGATGACGTGATGCGCGCCGAGTTCTCCTACCCAGTCCCGGGTTTCGGCGCGCGAGGCAGTGCCGATGACAGTCAGGCCGGTCAGCTGCCGCGCCAGTTGGGTCATGATCGAACCCACGCCGCCCGCCGCACCGATAATCAGCAGCGTCTTGCCAGCAGGCTGGCTGGAATCAAGCACTTGCAGCCGATCAAACAGCAATTCCCACGCGGTGATGCTGGTCAGCGGCAGCGCAGCGGCTTGGGCGAAATCGAGCGATTTAGGCTTGTGACCGACGATGCGCTCGTCGACGATCTGTAATTCACTATTGCTGCCCGCGCGGGTGAGTGCACCCGCATAGAACACTGCATCGCCCGGCTTGAACAAGGTAACGGCAGAACCCACCGCCTTCACCACGCCCGCCGCATCCCAGCCGATCACTTTGGCCTGGCCCTCGTCCGGCGCGGCATTGGCGCGGATTTTGGTATCGACCGGGTTGACCGACACGGCTTTGACTTCCACCAACAGGTCATGCTCGCCCGGAGTAGGGTCGGGCAGGGTAATGTCTTGCAGCGATTCGGCCTGATCGACAGGCAGATTCTTGTAGTAGGCGACGGCTTTCATGGGTGGGATCTCCGCGTTGCTGGATGGACTTGATCGGTTTGCTACAGCTTAGGCCAGATCATCCGCCCAACCATTGCGCAGAAAAACCCGCTAAACGCGAAGGCACTTTCAAACAGCATTTGAAAATGGGGCTAAGGCAAGTTGGCGTGGTCGGACGGCTTCAGCTCATCAAAGAACAGCCATTTGATGGCCCGCATAGCCCAATAGACCACCGTGCCGTAGCCGATGAAAAAGCCCAGTAACAAGCAGGTATTCAGGGCTTCCGGCAGTTGACCGCGCTCTTCGACAATGACGCGAAGGCGCCACCAGAATACAGGCAGGCTGAAGAACGTGATCATCCACGTCAGCGAATACCAGTGCCGCAGAAAAAGTTTTCGCATCACGTGTGCCCCTGTTCTGCGCTGCCATTCGAGACCGACTTGGGTCCGACCAGTCGCATTATCTTTTCCACCCAAAAGAGAATTCCAGTGAAGCCGATGACAACAATGCATGCAGCCACGATAAAGGGGACTTGATCGTCCAGCAGCAAATTGCCGTAGCCAATGAGATGCAAATAGGGAAAGAAAAGAGCCCAAGTGAATGCTTGAGCCACCAGATTCCAATGTCGATCCACAAAACCGCGCATAGGTCACCTTTCTAGTCACTCTCGATTGGTTAGGGGCCAGCATCCGCGGGCCCCGGATTACTTCGGCATGTCTTTTACAAATGTCCGAATCAACGGCGCCGCCAACTATTGCTTGAGAAGCAATTCCCGCCTACCGCGCCCAGGGCGCCAGCCCAGAAAATGCCCGCAGGGGTCGCTTTTGGCAATGCGCCCAAAGCGGTCAAAACAGTAGCCTTTACGCATGCGTTGCTCGGCCCCGGTAGCGAATTCCCGATCGCAGCGAAATTGCCAATCCGGCCATTCGCCTGAGCTCCATAGCCGATCAAAACCTGCGACGGCTGATCGGGCCGAACCGAGGCCCCGCCCCCGTCCACATTCATCACTTCATCCAATGTCAATTCACGCATTTTCAAAACTCCCGAAGATGCAGCTGGGACGCGCTGCCCGTTAGCAAGTACAGGACTTTTGCATGACATAAACTCCGGTCCGATGGATTGCAAAAAAATAGCCTGGCCGCCTGCCGCCTGAATACCGTTTTTTTTACGCTACCTTTTGCGTTATTTTCTATTGCCGATTAATAATTGCGGCGAGCCGCAGCGGCAATAACTTCAATTTCAATAACCCAAAGATTCGTCGCATATTCGCAAATCAAGCCGACACAAGCGCGGCGTGCGCTGCCTGGGCTGAGGTATCATCCGCAGCTTCGCCCTTCCACCCTCAAGAACTCTTTGCGATGACTTTGCCTCTTCCGCCCGCGCCAGCCGGTTCCATCCGTTATGCCGAACTGGAAAGCCTGCGCGGCATCGCGGCTTTGCTGGTGGTGTTGTTTCATATTCCGGCATGGAACAGCACATTGCATGAGCTGGCCATCATCCGGAATGGCGCGCTGATGGTGCAGTTGTTTTTTGTGTTGTCCGGCTTTGTGATCTACACGGCGTATGGGCAAAAACTCCACGATTTGAATGCGGTATTGAAATTCCAGTTTTTGCGGCTGGGCCGGCTATATCCGGTGCATTTGTTTATGCTTGGCGCATTTACCCTGATGGAATTCGCCAAATATCCGCTTGCGCGGATGGGATATAACCTGGGCCAGCCTTTTGCCTTTAATACCTGGCCTGCATTTTTTAAACAATTGTTGTTATGGCAATGCATAGGGCCCAATAACGTTGGCTTTACCTTTAATGGTCCGGCCTGGTCGATCAGCGTCGAGTTTTATACCTATCTGATCTTTGCCGTGGTGGTGTGGCTGGCTCCGCGCGGCAAGCTGTGGCTGAGTGCCGGGCTGGCTGTCGGCGCCATGGCGGCGATGCTGGTGGGCGCACTGCACGATTACATCAATCTGGTCTGGTGTGTGGCTGGGTTCTTTTTGGGGTGTCTGGTCTCGGCGCTGGTGCAGGCGCGCCGGATCAGCTTGCCGTCCGCTGCACCGTGGCTGGCCTTTGCCGCTTTGCTGGCGTTTCTGCAGTTCAACCATCAAGTGCGCAACGATGTGGCGATCTTTCCGCTATCGGCCTTGCTCATCCTCGGCATCGTCTGCGGCCGCCCCGGCAGTTTTCAGCGCATCTTGCGCTGGCGGCCGCTGCAATGGCTCGGAGAACTGTCATATGCCATCTATATGATCCACGCCTTTGTGCTCGATTTTTTTATCCGCGGCTTGTTTTTCGGCCTGTATGACCGCGTGAGCGATACCGACAATCTGCCACATCTGAATATGGCCGAGGCATTGCTGGTCTACGCTGCATTTATCGGCGTGACTTTATTGGCGGCGCAAGGCTTGCATCGCTTTATTGAAAACCCGTGGCGTGAGCGCAGTCGGCGCTTTGCCAAGCGTGGGCCCTTGGGCCTGGTCTGGCTGGTGCTGCTGGCGTTGTTCTGCATCGTGCAGCTTCTGAACCGATAAGAAACACTTGTTGCACCCGGTTTGGAGGCCCTGCGCGCCGCGTAGTACATTGGCATACCGGGCGTAAGCTCCGTTTTTTCTGGCAGGGCATGGCATGGCGCGTCTATCCAGCGCATTGATTTATCTGTTTGGTGCCGATCGGGCGGCCTTGACGCTTACCGGGCAGCAACTGGCGGTGTTCGGCTTTGAAGTCCAGAGCTTTGACCGCATTGCCGAACTGCTGGCTGCCATGCACTCCGCAGCCCCGTTTGCCGTGCTTATCGATACCGCCGGGCCCGGCGTGACGCAAGGGCTGGAAACGCAGATTCCGCTGATCAAACGGCTGGCGCAAGGCCCCATCTTTATGGCGATTTCGGGCGAGCCGGTGTCGCGCCAGATTGCCTGGATGCGTCTGGGTATTACCGATTTCGTCAATCGCCCGCTCGATATTCAAAAGCTGGTGGCGCGGCTGGATCAGCAACTGGACCAGAGCGCGCCCGAGCCGTATCGCGTGCTGGTGGTGGATGATTCCGACGCCATGCTCAAATGGCTGGAACACACGCTGGGCCATGCCGGCATGCATGTGCACAAAACGCATGATCCGCTCGATGTGCTGTTGCTGATGGAACGGCACAAGCCCGAAATCGTCATCCTCGACGTGTATATGCCGGAATACGAGGGCGACGAGATGGCGCGCATCATCCGGCAGCAGCCGCGCTTTGATGGCGTGCCCATCGTGTTTTTGTCGACTGAGACCAATCGCCCGCGCCAGTTGATGGCGCGCTCGATGGGCGGTGATGATTTTCTGGTCAAGAATATGCCGCCAGAAGAACTGGTGGCCGTGGTCAGCATGACCTGCGAGCGCTATCGCCGCTTGCGCCAATGGATGACGCGCGACAGCCTGACGCTGTTGCTCAACCACACCACACTGATTGAATCGCTCGAAACCGCCGTGCCGCGCGCGGTGCGCGAGCAGGATGTGCTGTCCTTTGTGATGATCGACATCGATCATTTCAAGAACATCAACGACCAGTATGGTCACGTCGCGGGCGATCATGTCATTCAAAGCCTGGCGCGCTTGCTGCGGCTGGGCATGCCGCCGGGCGCGCTAGTTGGGCGTTATGGCGGTGAGGAATTCGCCATCGTGTTGCCTGGCGTTGCGCCCTTGCAGGCCGCCCATTTGATCGACGGCTTGCGCCAGCGCTTTGCCGCGTTCCCGCAAGGCGCGGAAAAAGTCGCTACCTTTTTTGCTAGCTTCAGCGCCGGGGTTGCGCCCTTGCATCCGGGCCAGAGCGCGCAGCAACTGGTGGAGGCCGCCGACCTGGCGCTGTATGACGCCAAGGCCCGCGGTCGCAATCAGGTGCTGCTGTACTCCGCCAGCGGCACGCCCTCCGGCGCGCCCGGCAAGTAGCGGGGTGGGCATCAGGGCGCAGGCGGATCAAACACCACCGCCAGCCCGCGCTTGACCGACGGATGCGCCATCCACAAACGCCAGAGCAAGCCGCTGCGGTAATTCTCGATCATCAACAGACTGATGCCCTTGATCAGGCCGCTGACCGCGCTGCTATACCACGGCTTGGGCAGCGACAGGTTATAGGCGTCGACCAGGCCGTAATTGCTCCACAGATAAGGGTGGTCCTCATAAAAGTGGCGTAACGCCGCCAGCGATTCGGTGGGGGTAAACGGCATGGAGCCGATCGCGCCAGACGGCGTGACCGTGCCATCCAGATCATGCTGGTCATTGCCGTTGTTGCGGCCCGACGGCGGCGCGCCAGCCACCACATAGCCATTCGGCGTGCCGACTGCGGTATTGCCCCAGTCGTTGGGCCCGAGCGAGGGGTACAGATCGCTGATATCCACGCAGAAATGCCGGTTGGCCAGGGTGGCGCGCACCGAGTTGGTCCACCAGTCCACGCCTTTGCGATCAGTCACCTGGCGGAAATCCAGCCAGGCGTGCGAGAACTGATAGCAGAACAGCACCCCGCCAAAGGTATGCACCACGTCGCCGCTGCCTTTATAGCTGCCCACCGGTCGATTCAAGGCGTAGAACATGGCGGCCGTATCGGCGGGCGCATGCGTGGTCGAGCCTGCGGCCAGCGGGTACATGCAGAACTGCTCGGCGTAATCACCCCAGCTGGAGGCATCGTCAAAGTTGGTATCCGGGCTCCATGACATATAAAACGCGTTGCGCGCCGGATTGATGTAGTTGTCCCATTCCACCCGGTCATAGATTTGCTGGGCGACGTCAAAGATCTCGCCGCCAAAGTATTGCGCGGCGGTCAGGATGCCGTTGAGCGCCAGCATGGTGTCGACGGTGGACACCTCGCTGGTGGAGACCAGCGTATCCATATTGATGAAGTGATAGAAAAAGCCGCCGTGATGCGGCACGTGGTCACGCACCGAATACAGCGTGGCCAGCACCCGGGCGCTGGCCACGTCCCGCGCCACCCAGCCGCGTTCCACCCCGATCACGATGGCGCTCAAGCCAAAGCCGATATCGGCAATGCTGGCGGTACGGCTGCCTTTGTCGCCGGCAAACAAACCGTAGCCGGGCGCTCCCGGCGTCAGATTGGCTTCGCGCCAGAAAAAATCAAAGGTGGCGTGCGCTTCGGCATCCAGCAGGGCGTCATCGCTCAGTTTGGGCAAAGGCGGTTGCGCGGTCTGGTACAGCCCCAGGCCATAAAAGCCCGGCCCGCTTGAATCGCGCAGGCCGGTGATATTGATGCGCAGCTTGTCGGTGCTCAAGCCGCGCCCGAAATTGATAGCCCGGGTGCTATCGGTGCCGCTATACACATCGCGCCAGCCATCGCCATCCGGTACCTGAATGCTGAAGGCGGTGATGCGCGGCCCGGATTTGTCGACGTACTCATCGATCCGCATCACATCCATCAATTGCGGTCGCCCCAGATCAAGCTCAAACCAGGCCGACTTCACGTTGTCGCTGGAGGCCCAGCGCGTATTGGCGGCGCCGTCCACGGCATGCGCAGTTTGATAATCGGCTTTGTTGTACCAGACGCTGCTGGCGCTGGTCTGTGCGCCCAAGGCCAGATTGGCCGGGCTGCGTAGCGGCAGCCAGCTGTCGTCGGCGTCGATCACGCTAAAGCTGTACAGGCTGGGCCCGCTTTCACTGGTGGCGCTGCTGATATCCAGCCGCACTTTGCTGCAATACACCGGCTCTGCCAGGTAGCCGATGTAATCCACCGGGGGCACGCTGCCGCGCAGCAATACCTGCCACGCGCCGTTAATCCAGCCAGAAATACTGAAGTCGGCGATATTGGGATTGTTCTGCACAAAGCCGATCTGGGTAACGCGTTCGTCCACGCCCAGGTCCACCTCCAGCCACAAGGGCATCACATTCGACATGGTGGCCCAGCGGGTTTTGCCGTCGCCATCGGTGGCCAGTTGCGGACCGTGGCCCGCGATATCGCTAAACCAGACATTGTTGGTGGTGGTGGTGCGGAACAAGGCTTTGTCCGGATATTGCGCCGGTTCTGGATAGCCCTCGGTGTGGAGCACCACCACCGCGCCCAAGGGGTCGGGCATTTGTGCTGGCACTTTGATCAGCACCAGGCCGGCGCTGATCTGCCATTCCAGCGGCTGCTCGGGCGCATTGAGTAACCAGGCGCCGATGATGGTTTGATGCGGTTTTTGCACGCGCACGATGGCGTCGTCAGGCCATTGCAACAGGCTGATATAAGTCTTGTCGGGCATGGCCGTGGTGCACCAGGCCTGCGGCTGCGCCGCCACCGACAAGGTGCCCGCGCGGGTGCCGTACACCGCATCGCCCCAGATGCCCAGCCAACGGCCCACTTCGCCCAGAGTATCCACGCAAGGCTGCGGAATCTGTCCGTCCGGTGTCGGCCCGGTGTTAAGCAGATAGTTGCCGCCCTTGCTGGCGCAATCCAGCAGATTGCTCAGCACGGTGACGCTGTTTTTCCAGTGCGTATCGGTAAAGCTGTAAGCCCACGAGTTATTCATGGTCATGCAGCTTTCCCAATGCGTGGATTGGGTGCCCGCCGGAATGCTTTGCTCCGGCGTGGTGTAATCGCCGTGGCCGTAACCGATGCGGTTATTCACGATGATATTGGGCGACAGATAGCGCAGAAAATCGCGGAGGGACTGCGAGTTGGTGTCATCCAGAAACCCGGCCCAGCCGCCGTCGAACCAGATCAGCGCTGGATCGAAGATCTCGATGACTTCTTTAAGATGCTCGCGCAATTGCGACATATAACGCTGCGCTTCGATCGAGGTGGCGCAGGCGGCCTGGGCGATCGGGTCTTCGCCGGCGGCGGCATAGGCGGCGTCGACGGCCACGGCATTGGGGTTGCTCCAGTCCAGCAGCGAGTAATAGGTGCAAAACACGATGCCGCGCTCGCGGCAGGCAATGGCCAGCGGTTCCAGCAAGCTCAGATGGCAATCCGAGGTATCGACCACGTCATACGGCGCAAAGTCGATCACATTGCTATCAAAGATGGCGTAGCCGTCGTGGTGTTTGGTGGTGATGGTCAGATAGCGCTGGCCGGCGCTGGCGATGACATCGGCCCAGGCATTGGCATCGTAATGCTGCGGATTGAAGGGTTTGCAAGCCAGATCGATATAGTCCGGCTTGCTGATCTGGTGGGTGTTCATATACCACTCGCCTTTGCCCAGCACCGAGTACGCGCCCCAATGCATCATGTGGCCAAAGCGGGCGCGATCAAACCATTGCATGCGACGCAGCATCTGGTCTTCCGGCTCGTGTTCCCAGCGCTGGGTGGGCACCAGCCAGTTGAGCGCGCCATCAAAGCCATCAGGAAACACCAGGTAGATATCGTGCATGCCACTCGCCACATCGTGGCGATGGCTGCTGATATTGGGCAGCAAGATTTGCGGCTCGGGCGTGCTCAGGCAACTGAGGGTCCATAACGCCGGGCTGGTTGGACTATCCAGACAGATCTGGATGCGGCGCCCGCCGCTTTGCCACGACGCCAGCAACAAAAACGCGGTGTATTCGCCCCCAGGCAGATTGCCGTGAAAACGCAGCCAGCCTTTTTTGTCGACATGCGTCACCGCCAGCCCGGGGTTGTGTCGGGCGCTGCCGTCGTAATGGGTGAGCGACACATTGTCGACACTGGCCGTGGTCACCGTACCGGAATGATCAAGGTACTGGTGGGCATAGATAATCTGGTTGGCGCTCATGCTGCGCTCCTGGTTTGATAGCAGAAGCTCACTATCGCCAGCGGGCGCGCCGGTCGAACCTTGTATATCGGTTGAATATGGTGTGTGCGGGTTGGCCCGGCCGGGCCGGCGCAGGCGCGCTGCGCCGATGCGCGCCGCCATCCAGCTACCGCAATCCCCTTACATGCACGGCACGCGGCAAGGCCATCGTCTACAGTGCGTAGCAGCACTCTGCACACTACGACTCTGCTGAAAAAACCATGACAAGCAAACATACGATCGCCGTCCTCGACGACGACGCAGAAGTACGGGCCTGGTTAAGCCATCTGTTGCAAGACGCGGGCTTTGCCCCACGCCCGGCGGCCGACAGCGCGCAATTACGCCAGATCATGGCCCAGCACCAGCCCGCCCTGATCATTCTTGATTTGCGCTTGCGCGGCGAAGATGGCCTGACCATTGCGCGTGAACTGCGCCAGCAATCCAGCGTGCCCATCATCATGATCAGCGGCCAGGGCGATGAGACCGATCGCGTGCTGGGGCTGGAACTGGCGGCCGATGATTTTCTGACCAAACCGTTCTCCAGCCGCGAATTGCTGGCGCGCGTGCGGGCGCTGCTGCGGCGCAGCACCGAGCTGTCGGCGCCCAGGGTCGCCAGCGACGGCCACGCGCCGCGCCTGCGCTTTGGCGACTGGATTCTTGATCTGGGCCAACGCATGCTGGCCAGCGTGGGCGGCGAAGAATGCTTGCTCACGCGCGGCGAGTACGCGCTGCTGGCGGCGATGGCGCAACAACCGCTGCGGGTGTGGTCGCGTGACCAGTTGCTGGAACACACGCGCGGCCTCGATATCGACGTTTACGATCGCACTATCGATGTCTTGATCCTGCGGCTGCGGCGCAAGATCGAGACCAATCCGCGCCAGCCCGCGCTGATCCGCACCGAGCGTGGGGCGGGTTATCTGTTTGCCTCGCCGGTGGTACGGCTGTAGCGCCATGCGCCGCCGGTTTTTGCGCCCGCTGCTCGGGCTGATTGGCGCCACCAGCATCCGCACCCGGCTGATCACGGCGTTCTTGCTGCTGTTTGGCATTACCCTGGCCGTGGCGCTGGTGGGCATTACCGGCATGCGCGCCAACCAACGGGCGCTGGATGAATACGAAGCCAACGTGGTGCCCGAAATCGCCCGCGTGCTCAAGCTGAGCGAGAAAGTCGCCCAGGTGGCCGCAGTGGCGCCGAGCATGGCCGGCATCGATTCGCCCGACTTGCTGCGCACCGATACCGAGGCGCTGCAGAACCTGTTGCGCGATATCCGCAATCTGCAAGTGAGCCTGCCGCAAAAGGCCGAAGAACGCCTGGCCGCCTATGCCGAACTCGATGGCATCGATCACGACCTGACCAGCTTGATGGTGCAAGCCGGCGAGCAACGCCAGCTGCAAGCCATGCTGACGCAGCAACGGGCCCGCGCTGATCTGGCCGGCGATGCAGTGTTACGCCGCCACGATGACATCGCGCGCAATGCGCCCACCCTGCTGCAACTGTGGATCAGCACCGTCGCCGCCATCCAGGCCAACGACGCCGCCAGCCTGGGCCGCGCCGCCGCCGACAGCGAAGCGCTGTGGCACAGCGCCAGCGCGCGCGGCGAAGATCTGCGCGAGCCAGCGCTGGCCACCACGCTGCACAGCCTGGCCACCGGCCCTGACAATGTATTTGCCACCCGCCACGCCTGGCTGGTGGGTGAATTGCGTTCGATGTACCTGGTGCAATTGATCCGCGCCCACGCCGATCAACTCGATGCGCGCTCGGCCGGTTATGTGGAAGAACTGCGCCAGGTGGCGGAAAAGCGCCATGCCCAGGTGCGCCGGGTGGTGGCGTCGAGCGTGTCGGGGTTGTTGTTGCTGGCGGTGGCCGGCGTGGTGTTGGCGCTGGTGGGGGTGGCCTATGTGGCGCGCGTGCTGAGCAAATTGCAGCGCATGACGCGCGTGCTGGCGCGGCTGGCGCATGGCGACACCGCCCAACCGATTCCGGCGGCCGAACACCACGATGAAGTGGGCGAGCTGGCGCGTGCCTTCGACATCTTCCGCACCAATCTGCTGGATAAACAAAAACTGCTGGCGGGGCTGGATAGCCAGCAGCGCTTGTTGGAGACGGTATTCCGTTCGATGAATGACGGTGTGTCCATCCACGATGGCGCGGGCCGCCTGGTTGGCTGGAACCCGATGTTCCAAGCCCAGCTGGGCTTGCCCGCTGGCCGCTTGCGGCGTGGCATGAGCCTGATTGAACTGCGCAAATGTCTGGCCGGACCGGCGCATTGGCGGCGGGTATCGCGCGCCACGGCTACCCGCACCGATGGCGGCCGCACTCGCATCGCCAGCGCCGCCGAACTGCATTTCAACGATCAACGCATCCTGGAATTTCATTGCCAGGGCATGCCCGACGGCGGCTGGGTGGCGGTATGCCGCGATCTGACCGAACGCCGCGCGCTGGAAGCCGACCACGCGCAATCGCAAAAGATGGATGTGCTGGGCCAGCTCACTGGCGGCGTGGCGCATGACTTCAATAATTTTCTGATCACTATTCTTGGCAATCTGGAGTTGCTGCAAACCCGGCTGGTAGACCAGCCGGAAGCCAACGCCATGGCCGAACTGGCGCAACGCGCCGCGCTGCGCGCTTCCACGCTCACGCGCCGTTTGCTGGCCTTTGCCCGCCGCCAACCGCTGCAGGCCGAACGCGTGTCTATCCAGGACATGCTGGCCGAAATGCTCGACCTGGTTGAATACGCGGTGGGACCCGAGATCAACGTCACATTGCCGCCGGAAGACGGCGATTTGCGGGTAGAAGTCGATCGCGGCCAGCTCGAAAACGCCGTGCTCAATCTGGCCCTGAACAGCGCTGCGGCAATGCCCAACGGCGGCACGCTGTCGTTTACCGTGGCGCGCATCCCGCATCCGGCGCGCTTGCCTGGCGTCGACAATGCGGTGGTGCTCTCCGTGCGCGACACCGGCAGCGGCATCCCGACCTATTTGCTAGACAAGGTGATGGAACCGTTCTTTACCACCCGCCCGGCCGGTGAAGGCAGCGGCTTGGGCCTGAGCAGCGTGTACGGCTTTGTCAAACAAAGCGGCGGCGATATGCAACTGCAAAGCACAGTCGGCGCGGGCACCAGCGTGGCGCTATGGCTGCCGCAAGCCGCCGACGCGGAAGAAGCCGAAGTGCCGGTCGCCGCGCCAGCGCCGGTGCGTATCAAACGCATGCTGGTGGTGGAAGACGATGCCGAAGTACGCGATACCACGCTGGCCATGCTCAGCACCTTTGGCGTCAGCGCGCACGGCGTGAGCAGCGCCAACGAAGCGCAACGCTGGCTGGCGGAACAGGGGCCGGTGGAACTGGTGCTGTCGGATATCTCGCTGGGCCGGGGCGGCAACGGCATCGCGCTGGCCGCCGCCATTGCGCAACGCTGGCCCGCCATCAAAGTGGCGCTGATGTCCGGACTGCCGCTGGAATCGCACCGCAAACATCCGGCGTGGCAAGAAGGGCAACCGTTTCTGGCCAAGCCGTTTATGGCGGGGGATCTGGGGGCGTTGTTGGGCGGAATGTCAGCGTGAGGGTGAACCGGTGCTGCGGGGGTGGCCGTCTGGTCGGGGGAATAGAAAAACTCGGACTTGGCCTATAAGGGCGGGTGGTGGCGGCCACGCATACTTCGCCACTTTGCGGCACCCCAGCCCAGGCTGTCGCTGACCACCCCCGCCGCCCTGTTGCCTGCGTCACCCGTGTGATCCGGCGGCGGCTTGAACCGAGCGCCCCGCCCATGAAAACCGCGTTATTGCAGAAGTTGTTCCGATCCTTGCTGTTGCTGAGTTGCTTGTGCCTGGGCAGCGGCTATGCCGCAGCCGCGCCTTGTGGCGGGAGCCTGCCCTACAACCTGGAATTCTATCAAGTGGAAGTGCCTGAATCGCTGAAGCCTGGCCAGGCCTTGCCCTATGCATCGCGCGACTATTCCATCAAGTTCGAGTGCGAACGTAACACCCCGGAGTATCAAACGGCCAAGTACAAGGACATTGTCGGCTGCTTTACCTCAAGCGGGACCAAAGAGGTTCAGCCCGGCATCTATTCCACCCGCACGCCCGGCATCGGCGTCCGCATTCGAAACAGTAGCGGCGCGCTGCTGACCGGTGCGGTAGGCAAAAACTGTATGACTAAGGTTGCCACGACCAACGGGCTAACAATCGCATTGGCCAAAGGCAACTGGGAGTTAGTGAGGCTGGACGGTGCATTGCCATTGCCAACCACCTTGACGCAGGCCGATCTGCAAATGACGTTCATGCTCGCCGATACCCGGAGTATTTATTACGGCACGGTCGCCGGTTCAAATTTTCTGTTTCCCCGAGCGGAAATCGTGAAGTACCACAACACCTGCAGCGTGAGTTTCCCTACGCAGGTCACAATGGCTGACGTCAAAGCCAGCGTGTTCGGCAATGTGGGCAGCATGGTGCTCGGGTCGGCGTTCAAGATCGGCACCAAATGCACGCAGAGTGCCAATGTGGGCCTGACGCTGGATGCGGCGCCGGCTTATCCGGTCATCAACAAAGACAGCGGCACCATTGCGATGATGACGGGCAATGGCGTGGTCGCCGGCGTGGCCTTGCGCATTACTGAACCCGACACCGGGCGCAGCATTCCGCTGGGCAAGCGCCTGGACCAGGGCTCGATCAGCGCGGGGCAAATGGCGGAATATCCGTTTTGGGCGTTCTATGTGCGCATGGGGGCGGTCACGGCGGGTTCGTTGAGTAGCGGCATGGTCTTTACGTTTGACTACAAGTGACGGGTTTGCGAAAGCGGCGCCAGCTCGCATCTCTGTCACAGCATGCTTGCGTGCCACTTTGGCTGGTGGGTCTTGACGGGGACGCCGTGTCCCACCCTATGCGGCACGGGCACCCACTGCCGGATTGCCAACTGCCGGGCTGACGATCTACTGCCTCATAGTTTGATGCTTTAGGAATGTTCTCATGTAGGCCTCGGCGCGAGGCTGGGAAACTCTGGCTCTTTCCGCGCCACGGTGTTACTCCCCGCGTGCCGCCTTGCTAGTCAGGCGGCAAGCGGGCAGTCCAGCCACGTGCTGCACCAACCATCGCCCAGTGAGAACCCCATGAAATTCCTGTCCCGTAGGCAACTGATCCGCAATTGGCTGCTGGGTCTGGTCTTTGGCTTCGGCCTGCATAGTGTGGCCTTTGCAGCCTGTTCCACCCCGGATTTGCCCAAGGCCTTGCCGATCAATGCCATGCAAGTGCCGTCCAATCTTAAAACCGGTGATGTCATTCCGGGTTCGGTGCAGCCGTTTACTATTGCCGGCACTTGTACCTCCGACAACAACAACCGAGACATTGTGGCCTGCGTGTATACGCCACTGACTGAGCCGCTGCCCGGCGTCTACGCCACCACCGTCAAGGGCATCGGCATGCGGGTACGGGATAGCAACGGCACGCCGTTAGTGAACGCAGTCGGCGCTCAGTGCCAGCAAAAGATAGGCAGGGTCACCAACGGCGCATTTAATTTCAGCGGCACCTGGGAGTTGGTCCGACTGGATGGCGTGGTGCCCGCGAATGCATCGTTGTCGAGCGCTGACGGCAAATGGGCATTTGGGGTGTATCAGGCGGCAACCACGCTGAACGACCCGTATAACCAGGGCAGCGATCGCTCGATTATTTATCCGGCTGGCTCGATTTCGCTGGTCAATCTGACTTGCAGCGCCACCTGGCCTTCCGCAGTGACTTTGCCCGACGCCAAATCCAGTGACATGCCCAGCGTAGGTTCGACCACCGGCGCTGCACCGTTCAGCATCGGCACCAAATGCAATCTGAATACGTCGGTGGGGATTACGCTGGATGCCGCACCCGGCTACAGCGTGCTTGATGCGCGCCAGGGCGTGATGTCGATTACCACGGGTAGCGGCAAGGCCAAGGGCATCGCCTTGCAGATCAGCGATGGCAGCAACGATACCGTCGTGCCCTTGGGGGAACGCATCGATAAGGGCACGCTCAATGCCAACAATCAGGTCGATTACAAATTCAAGGTCAGCTACCGCCGCACCGACACCATTGCCGGTGGCGCGGTGGAAGGCGCAATGATCTTTACCTTCGATTACCGCTAGACCCGACCCGCCCTCGGCGGGTTTTTTTGCGTGTTTCAATTGTTAACACAGTCCCTCCCCGACGAAATCCGCCATTAACAATCCACGCCTTCAATACGACTCACAGTGCGGGCCACACCCCCACATCCTTCCCCCATTGAGGAGTCGTCAAGATGCGCAAATCCACCACCACTACTTTGCTGGCGCTCGCCCTCGGCCTCGCTGGCATGAATGCTCAGGCCGCGCTGGTTCGTATTGCTTGCGGTGCGACCGGGCAAGAGCTTGAGTTGTGCAAGCAATCGGCAGAGGAATGGGCCAAAAAAACCGGCAATGAAGTGCAGGTGGTGTCCACGCCCAATGATTCGAATGAACGGCTGGCGCTGTACCAGCAGATTCTGGGCAGCGGTTCCGACAAGGTGGATGTGCTGCAGATCGATGTGGTCTGGAGCGGTTTGCTGGCCACGCATCTGATCGATCTGAAGCCGTATTCCAAAGGCGTGGAGAAAGATCATTTCCCCAGCATCATCGCCAACAACACCGTGGGTGGAAAGCTGGTAGGCATCCCGTGGTTTACCGATGCCGGCCTGTTGTACTACCGCAAGGATCTGCTGGAAAAGTACAACCTGAAGCCGCCGCAAACCTGGGATGACCTGGCCACCGACGCCAAAAAAGTGCAGGACGGTGAGCGCGCGGCAGGCAACGACAAGATGTGGGGTTTTGTCTTCCAGGGTCGCGCCTATGAAGGCCTGACCTGCGATGCGCTGGAATGGATTACCAGCTACAAGGGCGGGGCGATTGTCGAGCGTGACGGCAAGGTGTCGATCAACAATCCGGGCGCGATCAAGGCCATCGATACCATCGCCAAATGGATGGGCAATATCGTGCCGAAAGCCGCGTTGAATTACGGCGAAGAAGAAGCGCGCGGCGTATTCCAGTCCGGCAATGCGGTGTTCATGCGCAACTGGCCGTATGCCTGGGCCTTGGCGCAGAAGGATGAGAGCCCGGTGAAAGGCAAGGTCGGCATCATGGCCCTGCCCAAGGGCGGCGCGGACGGGCGCAATGCGGCCACGTTAGGCGGCTGGCAGCTGGCGGTGTCGAAGTACAGCAAAAACGCCAAGGCGGCGGCCGATCTGGCGATGTATCTCACCTCGCAGCCGGTGCAGAAAATGCGGGCGATTTCGGGCGCGTATAACCCGACCTTGCCGGCTTTGTACAAAGACCCGGATGTGCTGAAAGCCAATCCGTTTATGGGCGATTTGTACACCACGTTTACCAGCGCGGTGCCGCGTCCTTCCACCGTGACGGCCAGCAAGTACAACCAGGTCAGCAACCAGTTCTGGAACGCCACGCATGATGTGCTAAGCGGCAATGGCGATGCGGCGGCAGCGTACAAGCAGTTGGAGCAATCGCTGAAGCGTCTGGCCCCGTCCGGCACCTGGAAATAAACCATGAGTACCGCCAGAGAACCGGTTTCGGTGATCGGGCAGCAGCGGCGGCGCCAGGCCTGGTGGCTGGTGTTGCCCACGCTGCTGGTGCTGGCCGCCACGGCGGGCTGGCCGTTGGCGCGCACGATCTGGTTCAGCCTGACTGACGCGCAGCTGCAAGACCTGAGCGCGCGCCAGTTTGTCGGGCTGGCCAATTACATCGGCGAAGGCGGCATTCTGCGCGATGGCGAATGGTGGCATGCGGTGGGCAACACGCTGCTGTTTTCGGTCAGCACGGTGTTTCTGGAAACGCTGATCGGGCTGGGCGTGGCGCTGTTGCTCAACACACCCTCGCGCGTGCAAGGCTTGCTGCGCGCGGCGGTGCTGGTGCCGTGGGCGATCCCGACGGTGGTGTCGGCCAAGATGTGGTCGTGGATGCTGCATGACCAGTTCGGCATCATCAACGCCATTCTGGTGGGGCTGCATCTGGTTGATCGTGGCCTGGCGTTTACTGCCGATCCGCATCTGGCTTTTCCCACCATCATCATGGTCGACGTCTGGAAAACCACGCCATTTATGGCGCTGCTGATCCTGGCCGCCTTGCAGATGGTGCCCGGCGATTGCTACGAAGCCGCGCGCGTGGATGGCGTGCCGCGCTGGCGGGTGTTCCGCTACATCACGCTGCCTTTGATCATGCCGGGCATTCTGGTGGCGATGATTTTCCGCTCACTGGATGCCCTGCGGGTGTTCGACGTGATCTATGTGATGACCTCCAACAGCCACGTCACCAAGAGCATGTCGGTGTACGTGCGCGAGCAACTGATCGATTTCCAGCAGGTGGGTTATGGCTCGGCGGCGGCGACCTTGTTGTTTTTCATCATCGCGCTGTGCACCACGCTGTATATGGGCCTGACCCGGCCCCGACTTGATGCGGACCGCTGACATGCATGATCACGATACCGGTATCCCTAAAAATCCATGGTCAGTGTTTGGCTATTACGTGGCGGTGGTGGCGGTGCTGATCTTTGCGCTGTTCCCGTTTTTTTATGCGATCAGCTCGTCGCTAAAGAAAGGCCAGGCGCTGTTTACCACCTCCTTATGGCCAGCGCATCCGTCGCTGGATAACTACATCGCCGTGTTCAAAGAGCAGCCCTTCGGCGCCAATTTGCTTAATTCGGTGATTGTGGCGACGGCGGTGGTGGCGTTTTCGCTGGGGCTGTCCTTGCTATCGGCCTATGCGCTGGGGCGGGTCAGCTTTAGAGGTCGCGGCACGCTGATGCTGTGCATTCTTAGCGTGTCGATGTTTCCGCAAGTGGCGCTGTTGTCCGGGTTGTTTGAGCTGATCCGCTTTCTGGGCCTGTACGACCATCTCGGCGCACTGATGCTGTCCGATCTGATTTTTACGCTGCCGTTTACGGTGTGGGTGCTGGTGACGTTTATCCGCGATCTGCCCAAAGAGCTGGAAGAAGCGGCGGTGATGGATGGGGTGGGGTTGTTCACGCTGATCTTCAAAATCTTTATGCCGCTGCTGTGGCCGGCGATGGTGGCGACGTCGTTGCTGGCGTTTATCGCGGCGTGGAATGAGTTTTTGTTTGCGCTGACGTTTACCTTGTCCTCGGACGAACGCACGGTGCCGGTGGCGATTGCGCTGATCTCGGGCGCCAGCAGCTTTGAGCTGCCGTGGGGCAACTTGATGGCCGCATCGGTGATCGTGACCGTGCCGCTGATCTTGCTGGTGCTGGCGTTCCAACGCTACATCGTGTCCGGGCTGACCGCTGGCGCGGTCAAGGGCTAACGCCCACGCATAGGGTGGGACTCGGCGTCCCCGTCTGACCCACCACCCAAAGTCATCGAAAAAGCACACCGCCGCGAACCGGGATACGGCTTTGAATGGTGGGTCCAGACCCACCCTATCCGCGATGCTTTTTGCTGGCCGAGTTACTCATGCGGCATTGAATGGTGGGTCCAGTCCCACCCAACAGGAGCAGTAAATGGCGACATTGTGGTGGCAAGGCGCGTTGATTTATCAGATCTATCCGCGCAGTTATCAAGACAGCAACGGCGATGGCATCGGCGATCTGCCTGGCATTACGCAGCGGCTGCCGTACGTGGCCAGCCTGGGCGTGCAAGCCATCTGGATTTCGCCGTTCTTTACCAGCCCGATGCTCGATTTTGGTTACGACGTGGCCGATTACTGCGATGTCGACCCGATGTTTGGCACGCTGGCCGACTTCGAAGCGCTGACTGCCCGCGCGCATGAACTGGGCCTGAAGGTGATTATCGATCTGGTGCTCAGCCACACCAGCGAAATCCACCCATGGTTTATCGAAAGCCGCGCCAGCCGCGATAACGCGCGCGCCAACTGGTATGTGTGGGCCGAATGCAAACCCGACGGCACACCGCCCAATAACTGGCTATCGGTATTCGGCGGCCCGGCCTGGCAATGGGATACGCGGCGTGAGCAGTATTACCTGCACAATTTTCTGGTGGGCCAGCCCGATCTCAATTTCCGCGAGCCGCAAGTGCAGGACGAAATGCTGCGCGTAGCGCGCTTCTGGCTGGATCGCGGCGTGGACGGTTTCCGCCTTGATGCCGTCAATTTCTATACGCACGACGACCAGCTGCGCGACAACCCGCCAATGCCACCGGGCCGCTATGCCGTGTCGGTGCAACGCAATAATCCGTATTCGCGCCAACGCCATCTGTACGACAAAAGCCGCCCCGAGAACCTGGATTTTCTGCATCGATTGCGCGGCGTGATGGACCAGTATCCGGGTTCAGTCACCATCGGCGAGCTGGGCGATGATGACCAGTATCTGACCCTGGCGCAGTACACCAAGGGCCAGGATTATCTGCATATGGCCTATGTGTTTGCGCTGCTGACGGCCGATTGCAACGCGCAGCATGTACACGACGTGATTGCGGAATATCTGCGCGATGCGCCGCTGTCGCAGGTGTGCTGGTCGCTGAGCAACCATGACTTCAAGCGTGTGGTGACGCGCTGGGCAGCCCTTGGTGGCACGCCATTGCAGCGCGCGCATTTGCTGATTGGCTTGTTGCTGAGCCTGCCCGGCGCGGTGTGCGTGTATCAGGGTGAAGAGCTGGGCCTGCAAGAGGCCGACGTGCCGTTCGAACACATTCAGGATCCGTACGGCAAAGCGATGTGGCCCGAATTTAAAGGCCGCGACGGTTGCCGCACGCCAATGCCGTGGACCAACACCGCCGATGTCGGCTTTAGCAGCGCCACGCCGTGGCTGCCGGTGGGTGCAGGCCATGCCGCGCTGGCGGTCAGCGAGCAAGAAGCCGATGCCGAATCGGTGCTGGCGCATTTCCGCCGCTTTACCGCATGGCGTAACGCCAACCCGTCGTTGCAGATTGGCGATATCACGCTGTTGCCCACGCAAGGCGAAGTGGCTTTGTTCTTGCGCCGCAGCCCGCAGCAAACCTTGCTATGTGCGTTTAATTTATCGGCTCAAGTGGCGCGCGTGGCCTTGCCCAAAGCCGAAGGCCGGCAAAGCCTGGAAGGCCACGGCTTTACCGCGCGCGTGGATGGTTATGAGCTGGTCTTGCCGCCGTTGCAGGCGGGTTATGTGCATCTGCACGGTTATGGAGAAGAGGCATGAGTCAGGTTGAACTGGTCGGCATCAACAAACGCTTTGGCGAAACCACGGTGATCGCGGACGTCAATCTGACCATCGCGCCCGGCGAATTCTGTGTGTTTATCGGGCCGTCGGGCTGCGGCAAATCCACGCTGCTGCGCATTATTGCCGGGCTGGAAGCGCCGTCGTCGGGCGAGCTGCGCATCGATGGCGTGCGCGTTAACGAGATGGAACCGGCCAAACGCGATATCGCCATGGTGTTCCAGAGTTATGCGCTGTATCCGCATATGACGGTGTTCGAGAATATGGCGTTTGGCTTGCGCCATCTGCATTTGCCCAAAGGCGAGATCGACCAGCGCATCGAGGTGGCGGCGCAGGCGCTTAACCTGGCGACCATGCTGCAACGCAAGCCGATTGCGTTGTCGGGTGGGCAACGCCAGCGCGTGGCCATCGGTCGCGCCATCGTGCGCAAGCCCAAGGTGTTTTTGTTTGATGAGCCGCTGTCGAATCTGGATGCGGCCTTGCGCGTCAAGACGCGGGTGGAGATCGCCAAACTGCATCGCTCGCTCGATGGCGTCAGCATGGTTTATGTGACGCACGACCAGGTCGAAGCGATGACGCTGGCCGACAAGATCGTGCTGCTGCGGCCGCTAGCGGGCAACCCGGATTTGCCCAGCGTGGCGCAGGTGGGGCATCCGCTGGAGCTGTATCACCATCCGGCCAATCGTTTTGTGGCGGCGTTTATTGGTTCGCCGTCGATGAATTTTATTGAGGGCACCATCAGCGAAGTGACGGCGCACGATGTGACGGTGAATGTGGCGGGGCAGACGCTGGCGGCGGCGGTGGAAGGGCAGGGCTTGCAGGTGGGGGCCAAGGCTACGTTGGGTATCCGGCCCGAGCACGTGCTGGTGGGCAAGGCGGGGCTGACGGGCACGGTGGCGCACATGGAGCATCTGGGCGAGCACGCTTATGTGCATCTGGACACCGCGCTATCGCCGCAGCCGTTGATTGCCAAGACGCAACTGGATGCGTTGAAGCTGGGCGAACGCGTGCAGTTCTCGCTGCCCGCCACCGCGATGCATCTGTTCGACGCCAACGGCCAGGCCATGCGGCGACAACAGCAAGAACCACTCGCCGCATAATAGGGTGGGTCGAGACCCACCATTCAAAGCCGTATCCACGAGCAGCGATCTTGGCAGGCCACTTTGAAGGGTGGGTCTAGACCCACCCTATGCGATCTCAAGAATGATGGCCGGCGGGTTCGTTCAGCGGGCGCACCAGTTCGGCGTGGGGGCTGGGTTTGATCGATTCGCCGCGCACGGTGGCGACGGCAAAGGTCAGCTCGGCGCCCAGCAGCAGGATCAACCCGGCGTAATACACCCACACCAGCAGCACCATCAGACTACCGGCCGCGCCGTAGGCATTGCCCACCGAGCTATGGTCCAGGTACATGCCGATGGCCATCTTGCCCAGCGTAAACAGCACCGAGGTCAGCAACGCGCCGGCCAGCGTGTCGTGCCACGTGATGATGGCATCGGGCAAGACTTTGAAAATGGTGGCGAAGACGGCGGTAAACACCACCAGCGAAATCGCCGCTTCCAGCGTGTGCCACACCACCGGTTCATGCGGGACCAGGATGGCAATGGCGGCGCTGGCGGTAAAAGACACGATCAACAAAAACGCCAGCGACAACAGCAAACCAAACGCGTGCAGGCGTGAGCGCAACCATGTCATGACCGCACCATTGGGCTTGGGTTGCAGGCCCCAGATCTTGTTGATCGAGGTCTGTAATTCGGTGAACACCCCGGATGCCGAAATCAGTGTGATCACAATACTGACAATACCGGCGATATTGCCTATGCCCGGCGCCTTTTGCGCGTTGTCGATCACGGCCTTGACCGCATCCGACGCCTTGGGCCCGAGCAGATCATTCAATCCAGCGACCAGATCGCTTTGATAATCCAGATTGAGTGAGGCGCAAATCCAGATCATCAGCACCAGCAGCGGTGCGAATGACAAGGCCGAGTAATAAGCCAGCGCAGCCGCGCGGGTGGTCAATTCGTCATTGCTGACGCCAGAAACAACGCGTTTGATTACCGCGCCGATAAAACGAAAGGTCACTCGGGTACTCATGATGGCGCTCGTCCGTCTGGGGGGTACGCTGCCAGTATCCGTGAGCAGCGTCACACCCGCTGCAAGCCAGCTGCGACAGTGCTTGTAGGCAGTTTTCCTGTTGCTGCGTGGTGTATGGCCAGCGCCGTGCCAGACAGCGGCGGCAAGCCACCCGGCGTGGCGGCTGCTACAGGCGGAAGTGCGTCAACTGGCTATCCAGGCCGCGTGCCAACTGGCGCAAATCGCTGACCGCCTTGTTTGCTTCGATGGCGCCGCGGCCGTTTTCTTCCGACATATTGGCAATGCGCTCCACACTGCGTGCCACGTCGGTGGCGACGGTGGATTGTTCGGTCAGCGAGGCCGAAATATCCTGGATGACGCCGATCATGCGTTCCGATTCGCTGCGGATGCGCTGGATGGCCGCACCGGCCTCGGCGGCCACGCTGGCGCTTTGCTCGATCTCGCGCACCTCGTCTGCCATATGCCCGACCGCCTCGCGTGTTCCGGCCTCGATGCGTTGCGTCATCTCGCGGATTTCGCCGGTGGCGGCGGCGGTGCGTTCGGCCAGCTTGCGCACCTCATCGGCCACGACGGCAAAGCCACGCCCTTGCTCCCCGGCGCGGGCCGATTCAATGGCCGCATTCAGCGCCAACAGATTGGTCTGATCGGCAATCTCACGGATGGTGGCGACGATGCCGCTGATACGGCCGGCCTCATGCCCCAATTGTTCGACGCTCTTGGCCACCGTGCGCGAATTGCTGGCCATCGCGGTCACACCGCTGACGGTACGTTCGATAATCCCGGCTGACTCTTGTGAAACGCGGCCCGCCTCTTGCGATACGTCCAGCGCCTCGCGCGCGCTCACGGCAACGTGGTTGATGCTGACGGTCAGTTGTTCCACCGCCGCCGCCATCGAAGACGCCGACGCGCCTTGCTGCTGCACGCTGTTTTCCATGCCTTCCGAAATGCCACCAATCTTGTCGGCACTGACACGCACATCGCCGGATGCCTGTTTGACGGCTTGCAGCATGCTGCCCAGGGTGTGTTGCATGGTTGATAAAGCGCCCAGCAATTTGCCGATCTCATCCTTGCCATCGGCGCTGATGCGGCTGCTGAAATCCCCGGCCGCCGTGGCTTCGGCCACCCGTACCGCGCTCGCCAGCCGGGTTGAAATATGCCGCCCCAACCAGGTGGCGATTACCATGGCGACCACCACCGCGATCAGGCCCCCGGCAATCAGATTGATCAAGGCCCAGCGATTGGTGCGGTCCGAATCGGCCTGCCGCACCACCAGCAAATCGGCTTCTTCCTGGGCGATGCTGTTCAGGGTTTTGCGGATGTCCGCCATCATCTGGAAGGCATTGCCATTGGCCACCCGATCGACCACGTCGTTCATGGTCTTGGTGCCGGCAATCACGCCTTTACGGATCTCGATATTCGGACCAATGCCTTGCTCTTCGTAATTGCGGTATTGCGCTTCGAGCGTTTGCAGGCGCTGCTGCTGGCGCGCGTTGTCGGCCGTCAGATTGCGGATGCGTGCCAGCGAAGTGGCAAAGTTTTTGCGGCCCTCATAGGCGGAATCCAGAAAATTATCTTTGCCCGCCAGCATATAGCCGCGCACGCCGCTCTGAATGCCAAGCAGGGCGGAATACAATTTGTCGCTTTCGACGATGACCTGATAGCTGTGTTCGGTCCATTCCTGGCTTTGTTTGGCGGCCCGGTTGCTGTAGAGCGAAGAACTGATGACCAGCACCATGATGATGATGACGGCGGTAAAGCCGGCATACAGTTTCTGGCCGATGGACAGTTGGGCAAACATGAGGCTTTCCTTTGCGTGAGGACGTGGCCCGCGACGGGGCCTGATGTGACGGAGGCATGTTCCGGTTTAGCATCGGGCCGCTGCCGGGGCAGCGCGAGCTGATACCGCGCATCAGCCACTGACATGCAAATCGGACAAAGCCCGACGGCTGGACTTGCAAATAGAACGTTGCGCGCAACTGGATTGGCCGGGCCGGGTTGAGAGGCGCACACCTGATTGCCGCACGCAAAAGTGTGTCGGCCCCGCGCGACAGCGGTTTTGCAGGCGCAGGCTGCTGCGGTAACCTGACCGCCTGCTCATCCCCTCCAGGCCGCCCGGCGTCTCCGCCCGCGCCGCGCCTGGCACCAAGCCTCCGGAGTTTTGCATGCTCGCCCCATTGCGCCACTCGCTCACGCGGGTAGGCCCGCCTTTTCGCCATTTGCTCAGCAGCGACGCGCTGACCCAACTGGCGGTCATGATTGGCCAGCTGGCGCTGCCATGGTGGATTATCCACGCGGGCAGCACGGCCGATCTGGCGACCTATGGCGTGGTGCTGGCCATTGTGGCGTTGCTGGGCATGCCGCTGTTGTCGCCCTTGGGCGATCGTTTTGCCAAGCGCAATCTGATCTGCATTGCCATGGCCTGGTATGCCCTGCACGCCGCCGTGCTTGCACTGCTGGCGGCGCACGCTGACTACCATCGCAACTGGGTGCTGGCGCTGGCGGCATCGCAAGAGCTGGCTTTCTGTTTGTATATGCCGGCCACCACCGCCATTGCGGCGGAACTGGTCAGCTCGGCCAATCTGCCCACCGCGCTCAATCTGCAAAAAGGCGCGCAATCGATCGGGCGTCTGGCGGGCCCGGCCCTGGCGGGCGTAACGCTGGCGGCGTGGGGTACGGCGGTCACCTTGTGGATTCATGCGGCGTTGCTGGCCGCGGCGATGGGCTTGGCGCTCAAGATTCCGGCTGGCGCGCGCGCACACGATCATCTGCGCAATGGCTGGTGGGCCGAACTCAAGGCGGGCATGTTGCCCGCCTGGCGCGTGCCGGTGGAACGTGGCTGGCTGTTGATCAACACCTTGTCATGGCTGTTCATGTTTCCCGCTATCGGCATGCTGGTGCCGGTCAAGGTCAAGGCGCTGGGCTTGTCCAGCGTCTGGCTGGGCAGTTGTGAGGCGGCCGTATCGGTTGGCATGTTGCTGGGCACATTGGGCTTGAGCCAATGGATCGTGGATCGGGTGGGCCGCTTTTATGCGCGCGTGGGCGGCGGCGTGTCGATGGGGCTGACGTTGGCCTTGGTGGGGTTTACTGCGCATCCGTACGTAATGGCGCTGGCGTTCTTTCTGACCGGCCTCGGTTCCTCCGTCACCGCGCTGGTGGGGCTGACGCATCGCACGCTGGCGCGTCCGCCCGCCTTCAGAGGGCGGATGGCGGCGGCAGGGCTGACGGTGACGCAAGTCGCATCCACCATCGCGCCAGCGCTGGCAGGGGGCGCGTTGTTACATTGGAGCATTACGCCGGTGTACGTGATGTTTGGTTTGCTCACCGCGCTGACCAGCAGCTGGCTGGCTTGGGTGCCGGGGTTCCGCCGCATGATGGCGCTGGACCACGCTGAAGTAGATAACTGGTACGGCCGCAACTGGCCGCAAGCGTTTGCTGCCGCGCCTGCGGCAACGCCAGATGCTGGCAATTCCCCGCGCTGACGCCGTCAGAAAGCAATTTGCAACGCACGGATTTGATTCTGGATGACACGTATCAGTGTGGTGTACAGCTTGTAACGTGTAGCGAACACACGCTCACAACGAGATAGCGAACAGCATGACAGTATGCGTCTCACGGCAACACCCGCTTGCCCTGTACCTAACAATGCTACGAGGAACACTGTCATGAAATCTTTGATCGCTATCGCTACCGCCGTCGGTGTTCTGTTCGCAGCACCGGCCTTTGCTGCTGACGCATCTGCTGCTGCCAGCGCCCCGGTTGCTCATCACCACGTGAAGAAGCACCACGCCGCCAGCAAGACCACCGCCGCTTCTGACGCACAAAAAGCGCAAGCCAAGAAGCACAAGGCTTCGGCTGCATCGGCTGCACAAAAGGCTCAAGCCAAGAAGCACAAGGCTTCGGCTGCATCGGCTGCGCAAAAGGCTCAAGCCAAGAAGCACAAGGCTTCGGCTGCATCGGCTGCACAAAAGGCTCAAGCCAAGAAGCACAAGGCTTCGGCTGCATCGGCTGCACAAAAGGCGCAAGCCAAGAAGCACAAGGCTTCGGCTGCATCGGCTGCACAAAAGGCTCAAGCCAAGAAGCACAAGGCTTCGGCTGCGTCGGCTGCACAAAAGGCTCAAGCCAAGAAGCACAAGGCTTCGGCTGCATCGGCTGCACAAAAAGCCCAAGCCAAGCATCATCATCACCACGCTCACAAGCACGCTCATCACAAGGCCTAAGTCTTGCGCTGACGTGGTTGTTAAAAAGGCCTCCTGCTGGGAGGCCTTTTTTATTGCGCCGCGCTTGAGCCGCTCAAACGTCCCTATCGCGCTCAGGCCATTGGCATGCTGTAGCGATACCCGATTTGCCGATCTGTGCCTCGGCAATGCGCCCGGCGCTGTCTATGCTGGCAGGGCCGCTCTCGGCCACTTCCGGATCAGCTTGTATGAACCAGACGCAATGGACTCACCTCGATCAATGGTTTTCGCAACTCCTGGCGCCCGAAGACGACGCGCTACGCCTGGCGTTGGCGCAAAGCCAGGCCGCCGGCATGCCTGATATCAACGTCACCGCCAACCAGGGCAAGTTGCTGCACATCCTGGCGCGTATCAGCGGCGCGCGGCGGATTCTGGAAGTGGGCACGCTGGGCGGCTATAGCACCATCTGGCTGGCGCGCGCTTTGCCTGCCGATGGCCAACTGGTGTCGCTGGAACTGAACCCCGACTACGCCAGACTGGCGCGGCAACATCTGGCTGCGGCGGGCGTGGCCGATCGTGCCAGCGTACTGGAAGGCCCGGCCACGCAAACGCTGACCCAACTGATCAAAGACCAGACCGCGCCGTTCGATCTGATCTTTATCGACGCCAACAAGGACGACAATCCGGCATACCTGGCGCTGTCGCAGCAGTTATCGCGCGTGGGCACCGTCATCATTGGCGACAACGTGGTGCGCCAGGGCCGCGTGCTCGATGCCAGCAATGCCGATCCTGGGGTGGCCGGCATGCGCACCTTTCTGCAACAACTGGCCGCACCGGGTCTGACCAGCACCGCCATCCAGACCGTGGGCAGCAAAGGCTGGGACGGCTTCTCGATTTCGATTGTGGAAAAGGCCTGACATCGGTCGGAGCCGGGCGGTGGTGTGCGGGCGCCAGTGCGCTGCAAGCCGCGCGGCATAAGGCTTTGTAGCCCGTCGTTCGCGCGTTCCATCTATCGGGGATGGTTGGGTCTTGCCGCCCATGAATGGCATTGCCACTCTGGCGGCATCTGACGCGCGCACTGCGCGTTACCTGCCAATACCCCGATCGATAACGACCAGAACACGACGAGGCTCATCTTGAAAATCCATATCGCCCTGCTGTTGTGTGGCGTGCTGGGCAGCGCTTTTGCGGCTGATCCGGCACCTGCCCAGCCCCTTGTTTCCCCGCCTTCCAATGGTTTCTGGGTAGAAGGCAATGCGCACAAATGGACAGTGCCTGCGGCCACGCACTTTGCCAGCGTCGATGACATTGCCGCGCCGCCGCTGGCGCTGGAAGACATCGGCGAATATCAAACCTGGCTGGAGCGCCTGCCGCCGCGTGCGTTTGCGGTCAACGGCAAAAACGGCTTTGGCATCGGTTACGGCGCCAAGGCGATGAAAACCGCGCTGGATAATTGCGAAGCGACCGCGCACAGCAAATGCTGGCTGTACGCGGTGGATGATCAGGTGGTGTACGCCGCCAACGAGGCGCAACGCATCGGTCTGGGCCAGGCGGGATTGCCGGAATCGAAAATGACCGCAACGACGCTGGCGGCAGTGACGGCGCCCGCGCCCGCAGTGGCGCCGGTCAAAGTGGCTGCGCCCACCCACGCGGCGCCCGGCAAAGTGGTGGCCGACGGCCAGGGCGGCGGCGGCGCTTGAGCAGGCTGTCCACCACCAGACCAAGAGCCACCGCACGCGGTGGCTCTTTGCATGGCTGACGCCGGGCGCGGGTCACGACAACAAGCTGGCCCCCACATTGATCGACAGCCCGAGAATGCTCAGATTAAACAAGAAGGCCAGTAGCTCATGCGCAATCACCACCCGGCGTAAGCGCGTGCTGCATACCGCGATGTCGGCAGTCTGCGAGGCCACCGAGATGGTGATGGCAAAGTATAAAAAATCCCAATACTTCGGCTCGGCGATTTTGTCCGGAAAGGCCAGATGGCGCTGTGGCGCTTCGCCATCGCCGCCGTAATACATGTGCGCGTAATGATTGGTAAACGAGGTGGCGATCAATAACCACGATCCAGCCAGCGTGGCGCCGGTCAGCGCCAGGTGCAGCACGCGCGCCATGCCAGTCAGATCCTTGACGCCGGACAGCTCAAGCATGATGGCGATCAGGCTGGCGGCTGAACCCAGGCTCAGGATGCTGAGCACGGTGGCGGCGCTCTCATCCTGCAGTCTGGCCACGCGGCGGATGCGTTCGGCGTCGGCCTGCAACATATGAAACCACTGCACGGCCAGATACAGCCAACTGGTAACGTTCCAGCCGCAGAGCACGCTGGTGAGCGTGTCCTGATTGATTGCGAAATCGAGCAGGGCATAGGTGATTACGCCCGCCGCCACGGCCACCAGCAAACGCGGTCGCGCATGAAAATAATGATGCAGTCTGGCCATGGATACTCAGAGGTTAAATGCGTTGCGCCACGATAAACAGGCGCGGAAACGGCAGCAGCACGCTGCCATCGGCCAAGGCAGGATACGCCTGGGTGATGGCAGCCAGATAGCGGGCCAGGTAGACCGCTTGCTCATCCGGCGTTAACGGCGCCAGAAACGGGCGCAAGCCGGTGCTTTTAAACCAGTCGACGATCGCAGCGGGGCCGCCCGGCAATGCGTGGTAATAGGTGGTGCGCCAGATATCGACATTGCGGCAGTACGGGCGCAATAGCTCGTGATAAAAGCGCGCGTCGTGGCGCGGACGCTGTTGCGCCGCGGCGATGCGATCCGCCCACGGACCAGCGGCAGCGACCTCGCGCATCAACACATGCGCGGGCTCATCCAGATTGTCCGGGGTCTGGATCGCCAGCACACCGCCGGGCTGGAGTTGCTGCAGCAGCCGCGGATAAAGCGTGGCGTGGTCGGGCAACCATTGCAGCGAAGCGTTGGCGAGGATGACATCGACCGCTGCAGCGGCATGCCAGTCGGCGATATCGGCTAATTCGAAGTGCGCGTTGGGCAGGCGCTGGCGCGCGGCGCGCAGCATATCGTCCGAGCTATCAATGCCGACGATATGCGCGGCGGGAAAGCGCTCGGCCAGTACTTCGGTGGAATTAGCCGGGCCGCAGCCCAGATCAACAGCGCGGCGCACTTCGAGCGGCGGGATGGCCGCCACCAGATCGCGCACCGGGCGGGTACGTTCTGCTTCAAAGGCGCTGTATTGCCGGGCGGACCAGGTCATTGCATTCCTTGTGCGCTAACAGGTGGGTTCTGCATAGAACGGCTGCAGCAGCAGTATGGATGACGTGGGGCGTTGGTGCGGGTTGCTGTTGGTGCGCACAGGCAGCAAAGCAGGCAGGAAGAGAGTCGAACAGCAAAACAAAAAGCCCAACTCAATGAGCTGGGCTTTTTGTCTGGTATTGGTTGCGGGAACAGGACTCGAACCTGTGACCTTCGGGTTATGAGCCCGACGAGCTGCCAACTGCTCCATCCCGCGACAGAGAAAGGCGAGTATGTCAGAGATATTTCCCCTTGGCAAGCCTTTCGTGCATTTCTTTTATTGTGTGCTCAGTTTTTGGGCGCGGCCGTGCCTGCCAGGATCTCTTCCACGCGATGGCAACTGACCAGGCGCCCTTCAATCGGGCGCAGTTCGGGCACCACGGCACGGCAATGGTCGTTGGCGTACGGGCAGCGCGTATGAAAGGTGCAACCGCTGGGGGGATTGATCGGCGAGGGCAGTTCGCCTTGCAGACGGTTGCGGGTTTTGCGGTTTTCCTGGCGGATGGCCGGGGTAGCCTGCATCAGCGCGCGCGTGTACGGATGCAAGGGCTGCTCGAAGATCGCGGCGCGCGGGCCGTATTCAACGGCGGAGCCGAAGTACATCACCATCACATCATCGGCCACGTGTTCCACCACCGACAGGTTATGGCTGATAAACACATACGCCGTGCCGAACTCCTGCTGCAAATCCATAAACAGGTTGAGGATCTGCGCCTGGATCGATACATCGAGCGCCGAGGTCGGCTCATCCGCCACCAGGATTTCCGGGTTCAACATCATCGCGCGCGCCACCGCGATGCGTTGGCGCTGCCCGCCGGAGAACATGTGCGGATAGCGGTGATAATGCTCGGGCCGCAAGCCGACGCGGGTCATCATCTCGCGCACGCGTTGTTCGCGCTGTTGCGCGGTCAGGTCGGTATTGAGCAGCAGCGGTTCTTCCAGCTGGGTGCCGACCTTTTTGCGTGGATTAAGCGAGGCGTACGGGTTCTGGAACACCATCTGTACTTTGGGCCGCAGCTTTTTGCGTTCAGCCGCATTGGCCGTGGCGACTTCGGTGCCATCGATATTGAGCGAGCCGCCGCTGGGCGTTTCCACCATGGTCAGTTGGCGCGCCAGCGTGGATTTGCCACAGCCCGATTCGCCCACCACGGCCAGCGTGCGTTGCGGCGCCAGCTCAAAACTCACATTGTTGAGCGCCTTGACCGTGGCATGGCCGCGCAAAAAGCCGCGCGATACCGCGTAATGCTTGCTGAGTTCGCGCGCGATCAGGATCGGGCGCACCGTTTCAGCCGGGGATTGGGGAGTCAGCGTTTCAGACATGGGTAGGGCGTCCTGCATCGTCCAGCGCATAAAAGCAGCGCGCGACGGCCGCGCCAGCTGGATAAAGATCGGGATGTTCGGTGCGGCAGCGGTCTTGCACATAGGGGCAACGCGGCGACAGCAGGCAGCCGCTGGGGCGGTCGTACTGGCCTGGCACCACACCCGGCAGCGTATGCAGGCGCTCGGCGCCCTTGCTGTGTTCCGGGATGCTGGCCAGCAAAGCCTGGGTATACGGATGGCGCGGGCGATCAAAGATTTCAGTCACCGGGCTCTTTTCCACCACTTCGCCCGCGTACATCACCACCACGTGCTGGGCCACTTCGGCCACCACGGCCAGATCATGGGTGATCAGGATCAGGCCCATGCCCTGGCTTTTCTGCAGATTAAGCAGCAGCTCCATAATCTGTTGCTGCACGGTCACGTCGAGCGCCGTGGTCGGCTCATCGGCAATCAGCAGTTTGGGATTACAGGCGATGGCAATCGCAATCATCACGCGCTGGCTCATGCCGCCGGACAACTGGTGCGGATAAGCATTCAGCCGCGATTTGGGATCGGGGATTTCGACCAGTTCCAGCAGTTCCAGCGCGCGTTGTTTCAGCGCATCGCCGCGCAACGGTGTGTGCTGGCGCAGCGTTTCGATCAGCTGGAAACCCACGGTGTACGCCGGGTTAAGGCTGGTGAGCGCGTCCTGGAAAATCATCGAGATATCGCGCCCGACGATTTGCCGCTTTTGCGCGGGCTTCATGTTCAGCAGCGGTTTGCCGTCAAAGTTGAGCGCATCAGCGGTGACACGGCCGGGGGCGTCGATCAGGCCCATCAGCGCCAGCATGGTCACGCTTTTGCCCGAACCCGATTCGCCCACCACGCCAACGATATCGCCGGCATCCACCGACAAATCGACATTGGAGACGGCTCGGAACGGATGTGCGGCGCTGCCGAATTCAACCGACAGCTTGTTGATTTCGAGTAATGCCATTACGCCAGCCTTTTCAGTTTGGGGTCGAGCGCATCGCGCAGACCGTCGCCCATCAGGTTGAGCGCCAGTACGGTAATCAGAATATTCAGGCCTGGCATGGTAACAACCCACCACGCACGTTCAATGTAGTCGCGAGCCGCAGCCAGCATGGTGCCCCACTCGGGCAACGGCGCTTGTACACCCAAACCCAGAAAGCCCAACGCCGCCGTATCCAGAATTGCCGAAGAAAATCCGAGCGTCGCTTGCACGATCAACGGGGCCAGGCAGTTGGGCAGAATGGTGACAAACATCAGGCGTAACTTGCCTGCGCCCGAGAGTTGGGCCGCAATAACGTAATCCCGATGCATTTCAGTCATGGCCGCTGCGCGGGTCAACCGCACATACGAGGGCAAGCCCACAATGGCCAGGGCGAAGATGGTGTTCTGCATGCCCGCCCCGAGCACGGCGACGATTGCGATCGCCAAAAGCAGCGAAGGCAGCGCGAGCATGATGTCCATTAACCGCATGATGGTGGTGCCCAACCAACCCGGGTAAAAAGCGGCCAGCAAGCCCAGCACGATGCCGGGTATAAGTGAGACGACCACAGAAATCAGGCCGATCGACAGCGATAGCCGCGCGCCATCAATCAGCCGCGACAAGATGTCACGGCCCAGTTCGTCGGTCCCCAATATAAAACGCGCATGGCCGCCTTCCAGCCAGGAAGGCGGGGTCAACATAAAGTCGCGGAATTGTTCGATCGGTGAATGCGGTGCCACGAGCGGCGAAAAGATCGCGGCCAGCACCAGTATCAGCAGATAGATCAGCGCAAGCAGCGCGCCTTTATTGGCGCTATAGGCCTGCCAGAATTCGCGCAGCGGTGACGGATGTCCGTGGTCTGGTTCCACGGTTTTAATGACTTCGGCCATGCTTACCTCGCGTGGCGGATACGCGGATTGATCACCCCATACAGGATGTCGACCAGCAAGTTAACAAGAATGACCAGGGTGGCAACCAATAAAATGCCGCCTTGCACCACGGGGTAATCGCGCGCGCCAACCGCATTGATCAGCCACGAGCCAACACCAGGCCACGAGAAAATGCTCTCGGTGAGGACTGCACCGGCTAACAGAGTACCGACCTGAAGACCGATTACAGTGACCACGGGCATCAGCGCATTGCGCAGCGCGTGAACAAGAACGATGCGCGCCATCGAAAGGCCTTTGGCGCGTGCCGTGCGGATATAGTCTTCACGCAGCACCTCAAGCATGGCGGAGCGAGTCATCCGGGCGATGACGGCCATCGGAATCGTGCCAAGAACGATCGAGGGCAAAATCAGATGCATGACCACGGACTTGAAAGCATCAAAATCGTGGGCCATCAGCGTATCAACCAGCAACAGGCCAGTTACCGGCTGAATGTCGTACAACAGATCAATGCGACCAGAGACCGGGGTCCAGCCCAGCTTGACCGAGAAGAGCATGACCAACATCAAACCCCACCAGAATATGGGCATCGAGTAGCCAGCGAGCGCCACGGTCATCACCCCATGGTCAGCCACTTTGCCGCGCCGCATGGCGGCGATCATGCCGGCGGCCAGGCCGACGGGCACCGCAAACACCATGGCACAGAAAGACAGTTCAACCGTGGCGGGGAACAAGGTCAGAAATTCCTGCATCACCGGCACTTGCGAACGCACCGACAGGCCCAGATTGCCGTGCAGCGCGTTGATCAGGTAGTGCCAGTACTGCATGTATAACGGCTGATCCAGGCCGAGGTTGTGCATCGACAGCTTGTAGAACTCGGGGTCGATATGGCGCTCGCCCATCATGACCAGAATGGGGTCGCCCGGGATCATGTGGATCAGTGAAAACGACAGCAGCGTAATCCCTAAAAAGGTCGGGATGACCACGCCGATGCGTCGTAATAGAAAGCGGATCATGAGACGGATGGGCTCCGGAATAACAAACAACACATTGGCGGCAAGCGCGCGCCAGGTCGAACTGCAAGCGGCAAAAGCACTGCCGCCCACATAGACAAAGCCGGCCAGGCAACGCGTACCCGGCCGGCTTGATGTACTGCAACGGGCGGCTTACTTCAGGCTCACGCCGTAGAACGAGTTCAGACCAAACGGGCTGATCTTGAAGCCTTCCACTTCTTTGCGCATCGGTTGATACACCGTGGAGTGCGCCACCGGCGAGAACGGCAGTTGCTGCGCGAAGATGGTTTGCGCTTGCTCATACAGCTTGGCGCGGTCAGCTTGCACGGTCAGCGTGCGTGCCTTCACCACCAGATCGTCAAAACCCTTGTCGCACCACTTGGCGTAGTTGTTGCCTTCGACGGCAGCGCAGCTCAGCAGCGAACCCAGCCAGTTATCCGGATCGCCATTGTCGCCAGTCCAGCCGATCAGCATGGCGTCGTCTTCACCGGCACGCGCACGCTTGATGTACTCGCCCCATTCGTAGGTGACGATCTTGGCCTTCACGCCGATCTTGCTCCAGTCGTTCTGGATCATTTCGGCCATCAGCTTGGCGTTGGGGTTGTACGGCCGCGAAACCGGCATCGCCCACAGGGTAATTTCAAAACCATTGGCCAGGCCGGCTTTGGCCAGCAGTGCCTTGGCCTTGGCCACGTCGTAGCTGTTGGTCTTGAGCGACTTGTTGTACGACCACTGGGTAGGCGGCATCGGGTTGGTGGCCAGCTGGCCAGCGCCCTGGTAAACCGCGTCGATGATGGCCTTTTTGTTGACGGCCAGATCGAGCGCCTGACGCACTTCCACCTTGTCCAGCGGCTTGTGCGTGACGTTGTACGAGATATAACCCTCGTTAAAGCCGGCCTGGCTCGGTACCTTCAGCGCCGGGTTGGCGGCCATGGCTTTCAGATCGGCCGGGCGCGGCTGCGCCATGATCTGGCACTCGCCCTTTTGCAGTTTCTGATAACGCACCGACGGGTCGGTGGTGATCGCAAAAATCAGCTTGTCGATCTTCACTTCGCCTTTACGCCAGTAGTCCGGATTGGCGCTGTAGCGGATTACGCTGTCTTTCTGGTACGCGTTAAACACAAACGGGCCGGTGCCGATGGGTTGCGTGTTGATCTGGTCGGCCTTGTTGGCCTTCAGCAACTGGTCGGCATATTCGGCCGAAACGATGGAAGAGAACGACATCGCCAGGTTCTGCAGGAAGGCCGCGTCCACCGTCTTCAGTGTCATCTTGACGGTATACGGATCAACCTTTTCTACCTTGGTGATGTTGGTATCCATGCCCATATCCGACGCATACGGATAGGTGGCATTGGTGGCTTTGTTAAATGGCAGGTCTTTATTGGTAAAGCGCGAGAATGTGAACACCACGTCATCGGCGTTAAAGTCGCGGCCGGGCTTGAAGTACGGCGTGGTGTGGAACTTGACGCCTTTGCGCAGCGTAAAGGTGTAGGTCAGGCCGTCGCTGCTGACATCCCATTTTTCGGCCAGGCCAGCGCGGATTTGCGTGGAACCAGGAGCGAATTCAACCAGGCGGTTGTAGATGGTTTCGGCCGAAGCATCAAAGTCTGTGCCGGTGACGTAACGGGCTGCGTCAAAGCCGGACGGGCTGGCCTCGGAGCAGAAGATCAGCGTTTTGCCTGCGGCCATTGCGCCGCCTGCGGAGAAAGCCAGCGCCAGTGCCAGCGCCAAACCTGCCTTGCTCTTCATCCCTGTTCACTCCATGTCTGTGTGTCTGTAAATAGCGATCAACTGTTCCTTGTGGGAACGTGTGGGCGCAATTCTTGGTGCAGGTTCCAGCCAGCGTTATCGGGGAAAACCCGTATGCATGGCCAGAAACATGACGGCGTGATTAAAGCACGCGCCGTGCCAGACCACGCTTTTTTGTCCGGCCCGGTTTGATCAAGCGCAATGGTTGCAAAAGCAAGTACGCGTAACGCGTACGACTACATCGACAACAAAAAAGGCCAGGCGCTATGCCTGACCTTTCTTTTTGATGCGGTGCAAGTTGCTGTCCCGTTGTCATACGGTGGGTCACCACCCACCATCCAGCGCCACGAAGCAGATCGCATCTGGCGTTTTTTTTCCATGGCATTGAGGGGTGGGTCATGACCCACTCTATGGATCGGTCATCGGATCAGCGGTGGCGCGCATTACCCGCGTTTTGCATGCATATCGTTCTAGTGCACCAGTTCTTTATATGCAATCCACGTGGCGTGGCCCAGCAGCGGGAACAACACAATCAGCCCCAACAGGCCAGTCGCAAAGCCGATTGCAGTCAGCGCCACAATAATGGCGGCCCATACAATCATCGCCGGCAGGTTTTCCATCACCACCCGCAGGCTGGTCATCATGGCGGTGACCACATCCACTTCGCGATCGGCCAGCATTGGAATCGACACGGCAGTCAGCGCAAAAGTCAGGCAGGCCAGCACAAAGCCGCCAAAGATCCAGGCTGCGGTAAACATCCAGTATTCGCCCAGCAACGCCGTCCAGAAGAAATGCAGGTTAACGGCTTCGCCGCCATAAAACAGTGCAAACAGTATGCAGGACACGCGTTCCCAACCGATGGCCACCGACCCCAGCACCACGCCCATAAACGCAATCTGGCCCAGGTTCTTGAGCAAATCGTGCAGGGATTGGGCAAATGAAGTGGGTCGGCCTTCTTCGCGTTCGCTGGTTAATTCATAGATACCGGCCGCCCCCAAAGGCGCCAACAACATAAAGCCGGTAATGCTGGTGGAGGTCAGATAGGTGTAGTTAGAAGCCACCGCCAACACAAGCCAGCCCGCAATGGCGATCAAAAGCCCATAGCCCAGACTGGGTAGCGGATGCTGGCGGAAGTCTTGCCAGCCTAGTTTTAGCCATTCGAGCGGCCGGGATGCGCTTACCTTGTCGGTTTGGGGCAAAGTGAAGTGATCATCGAGACCGTGCATGTGCAAGTCCATGATTTATCTCCTTAAATGCGGGTACCACTTGCAGTGGCTGAGTTAAGGTTTATCCGCTGCGCCCAAAAACGAAACACGCATCAGATGAGCGGTGCAGCAAAACGGTGCATGCGTTCTCACTGATACAACACTTGCTTGCAATTGCGTCAGTGTTTGCTAGAAATTGAGTAGCCCGTATAGCCGGCACTACATAAAAAGCCGGTACCGATAAGCTGAACTGGAGACTTACCCGCTAGCGCATCACGTCCATTGCAGCCTGCCTGTGTAGCAAGAACAGACAGCATGGCGTGTGCGCGTTAACGGAATGAGCGGTCAGACCAGCCGGCCGGGTATAAAACAGCCACTGGAGGTTTCTGATGCAGCTCAGGCGACTCTGCGCCATGGCGGCGGCCTGTACGCCGTCGTTTGCCCTTGCTGAAAGCCCGTACACGTTCCAGACCCCGCAATCGCCTATCGCCAGCCATATCAATGACCTGCACACGTGGATCATGCTGATCATCGTGGTGGTGTTTGTGGTGGTGTTCGGGCTGATGTTCTATTCCATCTTTAAACATCGCCGCAGCGTGGGGCATCAGGCTCGCCATTTTCATGAAAACACCGCCGTCGAAGTGGCGTGGACCATCATCCCGGCGCTGATCCTGGCGGTGATGGCGTTTCCCGCCGCCAAGCTAGTGCTGGCGCAAAAAAACACCACCAACGCCGACATCACCATCAAGGCCACTGGCTACCAATGGCTGTGGGGCTACGACTATATGGATTACGGCTTTGGCTACAAAAGCCGGCTGGCCACCCCGCGCGCGCAGATCGAAAACTACAAGGACGGCGCACCGCCCAAAAATCCGCTGTATTTGCTGGAAGTGGACGAACCGCTGGTGGTGCCGGTGGGCAAGCGCGTGCGGATACTGACCACCGCCAATGACGTCATCCACAGCTGGTATGTGCCGGCGCTGGGCGTCAAACAAGATGCCATTCCCGGGTTTATTCGCGATACCTGGTTTACTGCCGAACACATCGGCACCTATCGCGGCCAGTGCACCGAATTGTGCGGGCGCGACCACGGCTATATGCCGATTGTGGTCAAGGTGGTCAGCGATGCCGACTTCAAAACCTGGGTGACCGCGCAGCAAGCCAAGGCCAAAGCCGCGCAGGACGACCCCAACAAGAAATGGACCAAAGACGAACTGCTGGCGCGCGGCAAGCAAGTGTTTGAAAGCAACTGCGCGGCTTGCCACAAAGTGGACGGCAAGGGCGGTGGGCCGTTCCCGGCGCTGGCAGGCAGCAAGATTGCCACCGGCCCCAAAGAAGGCCACATCCATATCGTGCTGACCGGCAAAAACGCGATGCCGTCGTGGGCCGGCTTGTCGGATGTCGAGGTGGCTTCGGTCATCACTTATGAACGCAACAGCTTTGGCAATCACACCGGCGACTTTGTGCTGCCGGCGGAAGTCAAAGCGGCTCGCAAGTAACCGGGGGATAGCGATATGACCACCACCACCGACGCACTGAACCCGGCGCACCCTATCGACCACGGCCATGGCGCGGACCATGGTCACGGCGGGCACGATGCACACGACCATCATCACGCCCCGGCCGGTTGGCGGCGCTGGGTGTACGCCACCAACCACAAAGATATCGGCACGATGTATCTGTGGTTTGCATTCAGCATGTTCTTGCTGGGCGGCACCTTTGCGCTGGGCATCCGCGCTGAATTGTTCAGCCCCGGCATGCAGTTCTGGCAGCCCGAATTCTTTAACCAGCTGACCACGCTGCACGGCGTGATCATGGTGTTCGGCGCCATCATGCCGGCGTTTACCGGGCTGATGAACTGGATGATCCCGCTCATGATCGGTGCGCCGGATATGGCGTTTGCGCGCATGAACAACTGGAGCTTCTGGCTGCTGCCGCCCGCCGCCATGCTACTGATCATCTCGCTGTTTGTGCCCGGTGGCGGCCCCGGCGCGGGCTGGACCTTCTACCCGCCCTTGTCTGTCCAGTTGGGCGCAGGCATGGATTTCGGCATTTTCGCGATCCACTTGATGGGCCTGTCGTCGATCATGGGCTCGATCAATATCGTCACCACCATCCTGAATATGCGCGCACCGGGCATGACGTTGCTCAAGATGCCGATGTTTGCCTGGACGTCGCTGGTGACTGCGTATTTGCTGATTGCCGTCGCCCCGGTGCTGGCTGGCGCGGTCACCATGCTGCTGACCGATCGCCACTTCGGCACGCACTTTTTTAATGCCGCAGGCGGGGGCGATCCGATTCTGTTCCAGCACGTGTTCTGGTTCTTCGGCCACCCCGAGGTCTACATCATGGCGCTGCCGGCGTTTGGCGTGGTTAGCCAGATCCTGCCCACCTTCAGCCGCAAGCCGCTGTTTGGTTATGTCTCGATGGTGTACGCGGTCTGCGCCATTGCCATCCTCAGCTTTATGGTGTGGGGCCATCACATGTTTGCGGTGGGCTTTCCGGCCACGGCGCAGCTGTTTTATATGTTTATGACCATGCTGATCGCCGTGCCCACGGGCGTGAAGGTGTTCAACTGGATTTCCACCATGTGGCAGGGCTCGATGACCTTCGAGACGCCCATGCTGTTTGCCATCGGCTTTTTGTGTCTGTTCACCATCGGCGGCATGTCAGGTCTGGTGTTGTCGCTGGCCCCGGTCGATATCCAGCTGCATGGCACCTATTACGTGGTGGCGCACTTCCATTACGTGCTGGTGGCGGGCGCGTTGTTCAGCCTGTTTGGCGCTACTTATTACTGGCTGCCCAAGTGGACCGGCAATATGTATAGCGAACGCATGGGCAAGCTGCATTTCTGGTGGTCGATGATCGCCTTCAATATCACTTTCTTTCCGATGCATTTTCTCGGCCTGGCGGGCATGCCACGGCGCATTCCCGATTACGCGCTGCAGTTCACCACCTTTAACGAAGTGGCCAGCGTGGGCGCGTTTTTGTTCGGCTTTGCGCAAATCCTGTTTCTGTACAACGTGATCCACACCATCCGCGGTGGCGTCGGCCCGTCGCCGCAACGGCCGTGGGATGGCGCCACCACGCTGGAATGGGACGTCGCCTGCCCCGCACCGCATCACACCTGGACCGAGCCGCCTTCGCTGGCGCTGGTGCGCGAGGGTCTGATTGCGCAGGGCCTGGAAGAATCCACCCATGTGGAGGAACTGCGGTGAGCAAGAATTTCCGCACCGCGCTGATCATGGCCAGCATCGCGCTGATGTTCTTTATCGGCATCGTGTTGCGGCATTGGCTGTTTGGTAACTAGCCATGACCAGCCTGGCGCTGCAACGACACCAAAGCAATCGCCGCACCGCGCGCCGCTTGCTGCTGGCGGTGCTGGCGATGTTGGGGTTCAGCTTTGCCATGGTGCCGTTCTACAACGTGTTCTGCCGCGTGATGGGCATCCAGCAAGACCGCACCGCCGTGGCCGATGCACCGGTGGCGGGGTGGCAGCAGCAGGTGTTGTTCGATAGCAATGTGGCGGCGGGTGTGCCGATGCAGATTCGCGCGCTGGACGCCCGGCGCGCAGGCCACGCTGGCGGCCTGATGAAAGCGCGTTTCGAGCTGCGCAACCTGGTGGACACGCCGTTGGGCGTGCGGGCAGTGCCGAGTTATGCGCCGTCGTCTGCGGTGCGCTATGTCGAAAAGGTGCAGTGCTTTTGTTTTGATGCCATCCACCTGGCGCCGCGCGAAGTGCGCGAGGTGACGGTGGTGCTGGTGCTCAAGTCCGATCTGCCGCCCACGCTGGGGCCCATCACCTTGTCGTACACGGTGTTTGGTCTGGATGGTGGCAAGCAGCAGACCACAGCGACCACGCAATCCATCGCGAAGGCCGCAACATGATTGCAGCATTCAAGGCCGTGTTGGCCGCGTTTTTTGGGGTGCGGGGGCGAAAGAGCGCGGAAGCGCAAAAAGTGAAGCCGGGTCAGATCATCTTCGCCGCATTCTTTTGCGCGTTGGTGCTGGCACTGGCTGTGGCAGGGCTGGTGCACGTGTTGGTGAGCAGCCAGGGCAGCCACTGATCAAACCGCGGGTTTGATCAGTGGTTGCCCCCGCCCTACGGATGTGGTGCTGAACAAAGAGGGAAGCAGCAATGAACGTAGAAAACGGAATTCATGACGCGCCGTACTTTGTACCGCAGCCGTCAAAGTGGCCGATCATGGGCTCGCTGGCGCTGTTCTTTATTACGGCGGGCACGGCGTTTGGCATCAACAATGTGTCGATTGGCTGGTACGCGCTGGGTTTGGGATTTTTAGTGCTGATCGGCATGCTGTTTGGCTGGTTTGGCGATGTAATCCGCGAATCCAACCATGGCGATTACGGCCCGCAGGTGGATTACTCGTTCCGCTGGGGCATGAGCTGGTTCATCTTTTCCGAGGTGATGTTCTTTAGTGCCTTTTTTGGCGCGCTGTTTTATACGCGTGTGGTGTCGGTGCCCGAACTCGGCTGGTTCTCCGATACCCACGATTATCTGTGGCCGATGTTCCACCAGGTCTGGCCCGCGCTGTCCGGCCCCAAGGTGGCGCCGTATACGCCGATGGAAGCCGTCGGCATCCCCGCCATCAACACCGGTTTGCTGCTGACCTCGGGCATTACCGTGACCATTGCGCACTGGGGCTTTGTTAAAAACAACCGTCGCCAGATGACCCTGGGCCTGGCCGCCACCGTGCTGCTGGGCGTGATCTTCTTGTGCCTGCAGGTCAAGGAATACCACCACGCGTACACCGAAATGCATTTGACGCTGGCCTCGGGCGCGTACGGCATGACCTTCTTTATGCTGACCGGCTTTCACGGCATGCACGTACTGGTGGGCGCGATCATGCTCAGCGTGATGCTGGCCCGTGTAATCAAAGGCGACTTCACCCCGGCGCATCACTTCGGCTTCGAAGCCGCGGCGTGGTACTGGCACTTTGTGGACGTGGTCTGGCTGGGGCTGTTTATTTTTGTGTATTGCTTATAGATCGCGCATAGGGTGGGTCACGACCCACCCACCAAAGCCGCCGATTCGAACGTGGCCGCTTTGATATGCCACTTTGGGTGGTGGGTCCAGACCCACCCTATGAGTTAACAGAATGCAAGCGCATAGGGTGGGTCATGACCCACCAGCCAAAGCCGTCGATTCGAACGTGATGGCTTTGATATGCCACTTTGGGTGGTGGGTCATGACCCACCCTATGAGGTTTTTATGCGTTGTCGGGTTGTGTTGGAAAGTGGATGGCGCGTACCGCGCCGAGGCTGCGCCTCGAAATGTGCGTTGCCCTACGGGTAACGCACCCTACGGACGTTCTTGCCAGGCGTGTCCGAAGAGAGGCGTAGGGTGCGTTACCCGAAGGGCAACGCACATTTTGGTTATGCCACACACACTGCAAAGGCACGCAAGGGCCGCGCACCGGGCCAATGCAAAGCAGTGGGTAGGAATCGCCCCGCACGGATATCAGCGGGGCGTAGACGCCGCCTTATGCGGCGTGCGGTTGTAATAGACCAAAGTACCAGGCCAGCAACAGCAAGATAAACAGACACACCGAGACCGCAATCCGGATGGTCAAAGAGCGCACCAGCGCCGGCGACCCGGAAGGACCGCGCACCAGTTGCAACAGCGCGCGGCCGAGGGCAAACAGAACCACCAGCAAGAGCAGGGCGATGACTATTTTCATGGCAAGTTCCTCCGATGCAAACCGTAGCACACGCCGCACCGACTTGCCGCGCGCCCGCCGTGCGCCGGGCCGCCGTGCGCTGGTGGGTATGGGGCTGCTGGTGCTGTTAACCGTCTGCCTGGGCGCATGGCAAGCCGCGCGGGCGCTGTACAAACAAAGCCTGGCCGACCAGTACGCCGCGCGCATCGCCGAGCCCGCTTTGCTGTGGGGCACCGGCACGCCGCCGCCGCTGTACCGCCGTCTGCAACTGGTGGGGCAGTGGCTGCCGCAATACACGCTGTATCTGGATCACCGCGATTTTGACGGCGCCAATGGCTATGAAGTGATCACCCCATTCCGGCTGGTGGATGGCAGCCTGGTGCTGGTCAACCGCGGCTGGAAAATGCAGGCCGCGCACGAACTCCCGCCCACTGCCGCGCCCATGGTCGAAGCCATGCCGTGGCCGCGTTTTTTTGAACTGGCGCAAACGCCGCCGCAAGGCCGCGTGTTCCAGAACATCACCGCCAGCCGCTTTGCCGACTGGTCGGGCCTGGCGCAACCGCAATGGTTTGCGCGCCAGCGCAGCGGCGGCGATTCGCTGATCCTGGACGCCACCGAACCCGATTTCAATCCGATGCGCCACGTGGGCTACATGCTGACGTGGTGGGGCATGAGCATCGCCGGCATCTTTTTATGGCGCAAATTCCGCCAGCAGCAAGAGCAGCAACTACGCCAGGAGGCGCGCAAATATGGTGCTTAATCGCGGCCAGAAAACGCTGTTAACGCTGTTTGGCATGACGCTGCTGCCCATCGTGGCGGCGCAGATTCTGTTCCACGCCTGGCGGCCCGACACCACCTATAGCTACGGCACGCTGCTGGCCCAACCGGCCGCCGTGCCCGCCACCGGCCATTGGCGTCTGGTGGCGGCCGATCCGCAAGGCTGTACCGCGCGCCAGCGCGATCTGATTTTCGCCACGCGGCAAATGCGGCTGGCGCAAGGGCAAGAAGCGCAACGTATCCAGCGCGCCTCCACCGCCAACTGCGCCAATCTGGATAGCGATGTGGCGCTGCTGCAATCGCACAATATGTTCCGCCAGGCCGGGCTGTATCTGATCGATCCGCAAGGCAATCTGGTGATGCATTACCAGCCCGAAAAAATCGCCGATAACGACGGCCGCAAAAAAGCCATGGCCGAAATTGGCCGCGTGCTTAAAACCAACGAAGGCTTGGGTTGAGATGCTGAGCGCCAGTCCCGCTGTCAGTCCGCGCGTGCGCCTGTTGTTGTGGGTGGCCGTGGTCTGGACCTTCTGTTTGCTGATGCTGGGCGCATGGGTGCGCCTGCACGACGCGGGCCTGGGCTGCCCGGACTGGCCCGGCTGCTACGGCCATCTGACGGTGCCCGAAGCGCCGCATGAAATCGCCAAAGCCAGCGCGCAATTTGGCGGCACGGTCGAGCCCGCCAAAGGCTGGAAAGAAATGATCCACCGCTATGCCGCAGGCGGCCTGGGCTTGCTGGTGCTGGCGCTCACGCTGGCGCTGCTGCGCAAACGCGCGCCCAGCTCGGCCCCGGTGTGGCTGGTGCTGGCCCCGCCCTTGGTGATCGTGCTGCAAGCCTTGCTGGGCATGTGGACGGTCACGCTCAAGCTGATGCCGGTGGTGGTCACCGCGCATCTGATGGGTGGCATGAGCATGCTGGCGCTACTGACTGCGCTGGCCGCGCGCAGCACGCTGGCGCCGATTGCCTTGCCGGCAGAGACCCGCGGCGTGGCCTGGCTGGCGCTGACGCTGGTGGCCATCCAGATTGTGCTGGGTGGCTGGGTGTCGACCAATTACGCCGGGCTGGCATGCGATGGCTTTCCGGCTTGTCGTGGCAGCTTTGCGCCCGCGCCCGGTTTGCTGGATGCGCTGCGGCCCGATCGTGCGCTGGGCCTGACCGCCGCCGGCAACCCGCTCACCATCGATCATCTGGCCGCCATCCATTGGCTGCATCGCTGCGGCGCGCTGCTGGTGACGCTGCTGGTGCTGGCGCTGGTGTTGCGGCTGTGGCGCGATGCGCGTCCGTTTGCGCTGGCCTTGCTGGCCGCGCTGGTGCTGCAAGTGGCGCTGGGCGTGGCCAATGTCGAGTTGTCTTTGCCGCTGCCGTTGGCGGTGGCACACAACGGCGGCGCAGCATTGTTGCTGCTGACGCTGATTACGTTACTGGCCCGGTTACGCCGGCCTAAGGAAATCCATGGCTACGCAAACGCTGGTCGCGCCTTCGCGCTTCGTTGAATTCTGGCAATTGGGCAAACCGCGCGTCGTCAGCCTGATCGTGTTCTGTGCCGCCGCCGGGGCGCTGCTAGCCACGCCGCAATGGGCGGTGGCGTCGCATGTGGCGATCTCGCTGGTGGGCATTGCGCTGGTGGCGATGGGGGCGGCGGCGGTCAATTGCCTGGTCGAACATAAACGCGATGCGGTCATGAGCCGCACCGCGCGCCGCGGCACCGCCAAAGGCACGGTGTTGCCGTGGGAAGCCGGTTTGTATGCGGCCGCGCTCACCGGCTCGGGCTTGTGGTTGCTAGCCACCTTTGCCAACCCGCTCACCATGTGGCTGACACTGGCCACTTTCTTTGGCTATGCCGTGGTCTACACACGCTGGCTGAAACCCGCCACGCCACAAAATATCGTGATTGGCGGTGCGGCCGGGGCGATGCCGCCGGTGCTGGGCTGGGCCGCCGTCACCGGCACCGTGCCGCCGGAAGCAGCCGTGCTGTTCTTGCTGATCTATACCTGGACGCCGCCGCACTTCTGGGCGCTGGCGCTGTATCGCCGCCTCGATTATCAAAAGGCCGGGCTGCCGATGCTGCCGGTCACCCACGGCCCGGCCTATACGCGCCAGATGATCCTGCTGTATGCGCTGGCGCTGTTTGCAGTCAGCCTGTTGCCGTTTGCCATCGGCATGAGCGGCTGGCTGTACCTTGCTATCGCCTGCTGGTTTAACGCCGGCTTCGTGCTGCGCAGCTGGCGCTTGTACCGCACGCACGACGAACAAGTCGCGCGCGGGCTGTTCTTTTATTCGATCAAATACCTGGCGTTTGTGTTTGGCGGTTTACTCGTAGATCGCCTCGCGCACGTCATAGGGTGGGTCTAGACCCACCTTTCAATGGCATTGACTCGAACGGTGAGGTTCCAAACTGCCGCGTCGGTTGGAGGGGGTTAAAGGCTCTCAGTCAAAGCGGCGTCTCGAAGCTGCTCAGCTCGAATTGGCGGCTTTGAGTGGTGGGTCTCGACCCACCCTATGCATCTTTACGAGTTAGCGATGACCTCAGCAGCGACCGGGGCTTCGGGGTGGGGGCGGCGGGCGTAGCGCTGGGCCAGCACGGCGCAGGTCATTAGCTGAATCTGGTGGAACAGCATCAGCGGCAGCACAATCGCGCCCACCGCGTGGCCGGCAAACAGCACGTTGGCAATCGGCACGCCACTGGCCAGGCTTTTCTTTGAGCCGCAGAACACAATCACAATCTCGTCTTCTTTATTAAAGCCCAGCACGCGGCTGCCATAGGTGGTCAGCAGCAGCACCACGGCCAGCAATATGGCGTTGACGATCAGCAACGCACCCAGCGCGGGCAGGGGCGTGTTGTGCCACAAGCCCTGGATCACCGCCTCGCTGAACGCCGTATACACCACCAGCAAAATCGAGCCCTGATCCACAAACTTGAGCATGCCCTTATTGCGATCCACCCAGCCGCCGATCCACTTGCGCGCGATCTGGCCGGCAATAAACGGCAGCAACAATTGCATGACGATATTCAGCACCGAATCCATTGAAAAGTTCATGCCGCCATGCGCGCCCAGCAGCAGGCCCGCCACCACCGGCGTAATAAAGATGCCAAACAGATTGGACGCCGACGCGCTGCAAATGGCCGCCGGCACATTGCCGCGCGCCATGGCGGTAAAGGCAATCGACGACTGCACGGTGGACGGCAGCGCACATAAAAACAGCACGCCCATATACAGCTCGGGCGTCACCATCGGCGACAGCAAGGGCTTCAGCAACAGCCCCAGCAGCGGAAACATCACAAAAGTGCTGAGCATAACCACCAGATGCAGCCGCCAGTGCGTGGCCCCGGCAATGACCGCTTCGCGCGATAGCTTGGCGCCATGCAGAAAAAACAGCAGGCCGACGGCAAAATTGGTGATGTAGCCAAACGCCACCGCGCCCTGGCCATGGCACGGAATCAGGCTGGCGATGATGACGGTGGCGATCAGGGCCAGCGTAAAGTTGTCGGGCAGAAAGCGGGGACGGGTCATGCGGGTGTTTCCGGTAAAGACGGCGCGAAGGCCTTATTAAAAGCGGGGGAGGGGCGTGCGCGCAATCTGTTTGGCATATCGCGCCCAGCGGCGGGGCAGGCCACGCGCCGTTTTTCCACCTGTTGCTTTGCAACGTTGCATCGTGCACAACGGTTTACCCCGCCACATTGGCGCTGCCACAGCTTGCCGCTATACTCGCCCGGCAGGAGATGGCATTCCTCCCAGAACCGCCGCGCCGCCCTCCGGTGCAGCTGATGATGCCTACGTAACCCGTCCGGGTGCGTAGGCTTGCGTCCGGATATTGTGATCACCCCGACCGGACTGCTTATCAATGAATCACCCCCTTATTCAAGAATTGCGTGGCCTGCTGACCTATCTGGCGCGCTGGTTGCCGGTCGCCCTTGTGGTTGGCGCGCTGGCGGGCACGGCCTCGGCGCTGTTTTTGTTTGCGCTGGATTGGGCCACCCACACGCGGCTGCAGCATCGTTGGCTGATTCTGTGCATGCCGCTGATGGGCTTTGCGGTTAGCTGGGTGTACGGCCGCGTCGGCCGCAACGTCGAGGCCGGCAACAATTTGCTGATCGAAGAAATCCACAGCCCGCAAAACCGCATCCCCCTCCGCATGGCCCCGCTGGTGTTGCTGGGCACGGTGGCGTCGCATCTGGTGGGCGCGTCGGTGGGGCGCGAGGGCACGGCGGTGCAGATGGGCGGATCGCTGGCCGATCAGATCAGCCGCGTGATTCCGTTTATGCCAGCGCAACGCCGCATCTTGCTGATGGCGGGGCTGAGCGCCGGGTTTGCCTCGGTATTTGGCGTGCCGCTGGCGGGCGCGATCTTTGGCCTGGAAGTGCTGGCGATCGGGCGCTTGCGTTATGACGCCTTGTTTCCGTGTCTGGTGGCTGCGATTGCCGGGGACCAGATCTGTTTGCTCTGGGGCGTGCATCACACGGTGTATCCGGTCAATGTGTTCCCCGCCCCGACTGCGTGGGGGCTTACCGCCACCCTGATCGCGGGCGCTTTGTTCGGCGCGGTGGGCATGCTGTTTGCGCGCAGTACCAACATGCTGGGCGCATGGCTGAAGGCCCGCATCAGCTATGCGCCGCTGCGCGCTTTGCTCGGTGGCGTGGTGCTTGCGGCGGTGGCGTGGGGCTGGCTGGGCGCGGATCGCTACCTGGGCCTGGGCGTGCCGGTGATCGTGCAGGCGTTTACCCAGCCGGTGCCGGGCTATGACTTTATCGCCAAGCTGGTGTTTACCGTCACCTCGCTGGCCAGCGGGTTTAAAGGCGGCGAGGTGACGCCGTTGTTTTATATCGGCGCGACGCTGGGCAACGCGTTGGCCCCGCTGCTGCATATGCCGATTGCGCTGATGGCGGCGATCGGGCTGGTGGCGGTGTTTGCTGGCGCGGCCAATGTGCCGATTGCGTCGGGCATCATGGCGATGGAGCTGTTTGGCGCGGAAATCGGCGTGTACGCGGCGGTGGCGTGCTCGGTGGCTTGGCTGTTTTCGGGGCACACGGGTATCTACAAGGCGCAGCGCACGGGGCATAAGTGGCTGGCGTGAACCGCCGATGACGCGCGCGTGTGCCCTCGCATAGGGTGGGTCTTGACCCACCATTCAAAGCAGCAGCGCCGTGCCGCCGTATTTGATATACGCGGCCGCTAAACACTTTTTAAATGCTGAAAAACAATCGGCATAGCTACCCGCGCTTCCATGTCCACGGCTTTGGAGGGTGGGTCTTGACCCACCCTATATAACCGTTCTTTCGCATATATCCTTTTTGGATATAAAACGCGCTCAAAAGTATTTGTGGAAATAACAACGGCATCATAAATTCCTGACTCGTCCAACGAAACGCCTCGTTAGAGTCAAAAGGAATTTAGATGCCTGTTGTCGTTACCCTGTCCGGCAGCCCCAGCGCCCGGTCCCGCTCGCAAGGTTTGCTCAACCGTGCTGCCCAGGTTCTGGCGCAACAGGGTATCGAAGTGCAGTCGTTTACGTTGGCCGATTTTCCGGCTGAGGCGCTGCTGCACGCGCGCTTTGAAGATCCGTCGATCAAGGCGTGGCAAGAGGCCGTGGCCCACGCCGATGGCCTGGTGGTCAGCACGCCGGTTTACAAAGCGGCCTATAGCGGCGCGCTCAAAGTGATTCTCGACGTGCTGCCCGAGCGCGCGCTGACGCACCACGTGGTGTTGCCGCTGGCCACCGGCGGCAGCCCGGCGCATATGTTGGCGGTGGATTATTCGCTGCAGCCAGTGCTGACCGCGCTCAAGGCGCGCCACGTGCTGGGTGGCATTTACGCCACCGACAAAGAACTGACCTGGCAAGACGACGGCAGCCTGCTGCTGGCCCCCGAAATTGACGATCGCCTGCATGTGGCGATCTCGCGCTTTCTCGCTCATATCCCCAATCCCGGCCACGTCCAGCTCGACCCCGATTTGCTGCATGCGCAGCTGCGGCTCGGGCGCGTCAGCCTGTAATCGCTCGACCCCATAAAAACCAGATCCGGAGACACGCACATGCTACGCAAATTGTTCACCGCACTCGCGCCACTGGCGCTGGGCCTCGCCTTTGCCGCCCCCACTGCCGCGCAAGCTGCCGACCAGGTGGTGCGCGTCGGCTATCAAAAATACGGCGCGTTTACGCTGCTGAAAGGCCGCGGCACGCTGGAGAAAAAACTGGAAGCGCAAGGCTGGAAAGTCAGCTGGACCGAATTCCCCGGCGGCCCGCAATTGCTGGAAGCGCTCAACGTGGGCGCGGTTGATTTCGGCCTGACCGGCGAAGCCCCGCCCGTGTTTGCTCAGGCCGCAGGCGCGCAACTGGTTTACATCGCCAACGAGCCGCCCGCCCCGCAAGGCGAGGCCATCCTGGTGGCCAAGGATTCGCCGATCAAATCGGTGAAGGACCTTAAAGGCAAAAAAGTGGCGCTGAACAAAGGCTCCAACGTGCATTACCTGCTGGTTAAAGCGCTGGAAGAAGCCGGTCTTAAATACAGCGATATCCAACCGGTGTACCTGCCGCCCGCCGATGCGCGCGCCGCGTTCTCCAAAGGCGCAGTCGATGCCTGGGTAATCTGGGACCCGTACCTGGCCGCCGCCGAAGCCCAATTGCCGGTGCGCACATTGCGTGACGGCAAAGGCCTGGTGGCTAACCATCAGTTCATCCTGGCCACGCGCAAATTCGCCACCGCCCAGCCCGCCGTGGTTAAAAACGTGCTGAGCGAACTGCAAAGCGCCGACCAGTGGGCCAATGCCAATCCGGCGGAAGCCGCCAAAACGCTGGCGTCGCAAATCGGCTTGCCGGTGGATGTGGTCGCGGCCACCTTGCCGCGCAACACGCTGGGCCTGACGCCGATTACCCCGCAAGTGGCCAACCAGCAACAGCAAATTGCCGACGTCTTTAAAGGCCTGGGTTTGATCCCGGTGCCGGTAAAGATCAGCGACGCGCTGCTGGCACAGTGAGCTGAACATCATGCGATCGATCCGCTCCGTTTTCACCCACCTTGGCCTGGCGCTCAGCCTGAGCGTCGCCAGTCTGGCCGCGCACGCTGATGAACTACGCATCGGCTTCCAGAAAAGCTCGTTCAATCTGATCGTGCTGAAAAGCCGTGGCACGCTGGAAACAAAGCTCGGCGCCGGCACCAGCGTGCGCTGGGTGGAGTTTCCCGCCGGGCCGCAGTTGCTGGAGGCGCTGAACGCCGGATCGGTCGACTTTGGCATGACCGGCGACACCCCGCCGATCTTTGCGCAATCCGCGGGCAGCCGCCTGGTTTACGTCGGCTTTGAGCCGCCCAAGCCGCAAGCGTCCGCCTTGCTGATCCCGAAGAATTCGGCCATCAAAACGCTGGCCGACCTGAAAGGCAAACGCGTGGCGATCCAGAAAGGCTCGTCGTCGCATGGCTTTTTGCTGCGTTTGCTGGATAAAGCGGGCCTGAAATGGGAAGACATCCAGCCGCAATATCTGGCCCCCGCCGATGCGCGTGCGGCGTTTGAGCGTGGTGCCGTCGACGCCTGGGCGATCTGGGACCCGTACTACGCCGCCGCCGAAAAATCCGGCAGCGCCAAAGTGTTGCTGACGGCGGAGGGCATCAGCCCCAATCAGACGTTTTATCTGGCCAACCGCGACTTTGCCAAAGCCAATGCGCCGCTGCTCAACACCGTGTTTGAAGAGCTGACGCGCAACAGCGATTACATCGAACAGCATCCCAAAGACACCGCGCATTTGTTGTCGGCTTATGTGGGGCTGGATCAGGCCACGTTTGAGCAAGTGCTGGCGCGTCGCCCCAGCTACCGCGTGAGCTGGCTGGATGACAAAACCGTCGTCGAACAGCAACGTCTGGCCGACCGGCTGACGCAAGCCGGGCTGATACCCAAAGCCGTGACCGTCGCCGACATCGTCGTGCGCCACTAAACACCGCAGGAGACCCCACCATGAGCCTTAATATTTTCTGGTTTCTGCCCACCCACGGCGATGGCCGTTATCTGGGCACCGGCAAGGGCGCACGCGCCGTCACGCATCATTACCTCAAGCAGATTGCCCAGGCCGCCGATGACCTCGGTTATTACGGCGTGCTGATCCCGACCGGGCGTTCGTGCGAAGACGCCTGGGTGATCGCCAGCTCGCTGGTGCCGCTGACCGAACGGCTGCGCTTTCTGGTGGCCATCCGCCCCGGCATCGTCTCGCCCACCGTGGGCGCCCGCATGGCCGGTACGCTGGACCGCATCTCCAACGGCCGCGCGCTGATCAATGTGGTCACCGGCGGTGATCCGGAAGAACAAGCCGGCGACGGCATCTGGCTGGATCACGACGAGCGCTACGAAGTCTCGGATGAATTTTTGCGCATCTGGCGCAGCGTGCTGGAAGGCGAAAACGTCGATTTCGACGGCAAGCATCTGCAAGTGAAGGGCGCGAAGACGATGTTTCCGCCGGTGCAGACGCCGTATCCGCCGCTGTATTTTGGCGGCTCGTCGCCGCGTGCGGTGGACCTGGCCGCCGAGCAAGTCGATGTTTATCTGACCTGGGGCGAACCGCCCGCCGCGGTGGCCGAGAAAATCGCCGCCGTGCGTGACAAGGCGCAAGCGCTGGGCCGCACCGTTAAATTCGGCATCCGCCTGCATGTGATTGTGCGCGAGACCAGTGAAGCCGCTTGGGCCGCCGCCGATGAGCTGATCAGCCACGTTACCGACGAAACCATCGCCAAAGCGCAAAAATCGCTGGGCCGCTATGACTCGGTGGGCCAGCAACGCATGGCCGCGCTGCATGGCTGGCGTCGCGACAAGCTGGAAGTCAGCCCCAATCTGTGGGCGGGCGTGGGCCTGGTACGCGGTGGCGCGGGCACGGCTTTGGTCGGCAACCCGGAAGAAGTGGCCGCGCGCATCAAGGAATACGCCGATCTGGGCATCGAAAGCTTTATCTTTAGCGGCTACCCGCACCTGGAAGAATGCTATCGCCTGGCCGAACTGGTGTTTCCGTTGCTGCCGCTGGCGCCGCAACAAAGCAATGGCCCGGTGCGCGTTAATCTGAGCGGGCCGTTTGGCGAGATGGTGGCCAACGATGTACCGCCCGCCGCCGTGGGCGCGAAGGCCGATGCGCCTGCGCTCAAGATTGCACAGGGTTAAGCACGATGGCATCCCGTTCCGCATCGCAACGCTTTGCCCGGCAGATTACGCCGTGGCTGGTGCCCGCGCTGATCGTCATCGTGTGGCAGGTGGCGTCCAGCCTCGGCAAGATCGACACGCGCATCATGCCGTCGCCGTTTGCGGTGCTGAAGGCCGGCGAAACGCTGGCGCTGTCGGGCGAGCTGTGGACGCATCTGCGCATCAGCTTTGTGCGCGCCATGCTCGGCTTTGCCATCGGCGGCGGCATCGGGCTGGCGCTGGGGCTGATTACTGGTTTGTCACGCCGTGGCGAACTGGCGCTGGACAGCACGGTGCAGATGATCCGCACCATCCCGCCGCTGGCGCTGATTCCGCTGGTGATTCTGTGGTTTGGCATCGACGAGAGCGCCAAGCTGTTTCTGGTGGCGTTTGGCACGCTGTTTCCGGTGTATATCAACACTTATCACGGCATCCGCTCGGTTGACCCGGGCCTGGTGGAAATGGCGCGCAGCTATGGCCAGCGTGGCTGGCCTTTGTTTCGCGATGTAATTCTGCCGGGCGCATTGCCGTCGATCCTGGTGGGCGTGCGCTTTGCGCTGGGCTTTGCCTGGATTTTGCTGATCGTGGCCGAAACCATTTCGGCCAGTAGCGGCATCGGCTATCTGGCCACCAATGCGCGCGAATTTCTGCAAACCGATGTCGTGGTGCTGTCGATTCTGCTGTATGCCTTGCTGGGCAAGGCGTCCGACGTGGTGGCGCGCTTGCTGGAACGGCGCTGGCTGCGCTGGAATCCGGCTTATCAGAATGTATGAGGAGGCCGCGATGAACGCACCCCTGGCAACAACGGCAACGCGCGGCGTGGCGCTGGATGTACGCGCGGTGAGCAAGCAATTTGGCGAGCGCACGGTACTGGACCAGCTCGATCTGCGGCTGGATCGCGGCGAGTTTGTCGCGCTGGTGGGCCGCAGCGGTTGCGGCAAATCCACGCTGCTGCGGCTGATTGCCGGGCTGGAAAGCGCCAGCTCCGGTGATATCACCGCCGATGGCAAACCGCATGCTCAAGCCCAGGCGCAAACCCGCATGATGTTTCAGGACGCGCGTTTGCTGCCGTGGAAAACCGTGCTGCAGAACGTCGGCCTCGGTTTGCCGGGCGACTGGAAAGCCGCCGCGCTCAATGCCCTGGCCGAAGTGGGGCTGGAAGAACACGCGCAAAAATGGCCAGCGCAACTATCGGGCGGACAACGCCAACGTGTGGCGCTGGCGCGCGCGCTGATCCATGCGCCACGCCTGTTGTTGCTGGACGAACCGCTGGGCGCGCTGGATGCGCTCACCCGCATCGAAATGCACCAGCTGATCGAACGCGTGTGGCAAAAACATGGCTTTACCGTGCTGCTGGTGACGCACGATGTGCAAGAAGCGGTGGCGCTGGCCGATCGCGTCATCCTGATCGAAAAAGGCCAGATCGGCCTTGATCAGAAAGTGGCGTTGCCGCGGCCGCGCACGCGTGCCTCGACCGAATTTGGCGCGCTGGAAGAACACATACTTAACCGCGTGCTGGCTACGCCGCAGAGCCCGCTCGCGCCGTCCGGCCTTGATGCGGTGCTGCATTTTGGCGCTTTGCGCTGGGCGCAATAAACGGCCATCGCGGCAGGCGTTCGCTTTAGGACGCTTCTTATATCCGGCATACCTTAGGGGTCCGTACTTTGGCCGACTTGTTTGCAACAAGGCCAGCGTATGCGCCCCCTTTGTTTTATTGCCCGGCATGGACTGCTGCTGGCCTTGGCCCTGTTGTTGAGCGCCAGCGGAGCGATGCCGCCGACACTGCAGGGCGAAGCGGGCCTGATCAGCGGCCAGATTACCTATGAGCTCGTGCCGGTGCAGGTTGATGCCCATGCTGGCGCCTGGCTGGATTACGCGGCAACGCAGGTCAAACCGGTCCGCCATGTCATGGTCGAGGCGGTCAGCGCATCCGGCCAGGTGCTAGGCACAGGCATTACCGACGAAAACGGCCGCTATGCGCTCAGGGCCCCGCCGGACACGGTGCTCGTGCTGCGGATCAAGTCCCAGGTCCACCGCAGCGCCCTGGGCGTGAGCTGGCGCTATGCGGTCCGCGACAACACTACGCCGGGGTTTGCCAAGGGCGGCGATGCAGCGGCGGTTTATCAGCTACAGAGCCAGCGGTTCAGCAGTGGTCAGCAGCGGCGCGTGGTGCATCTGCATGCGGCATCAGGCTGGACCGGCCAGCGCTACGGCGCCGCGCGCGCCGCCGCACCCTTTGCCATCCTTGATCAGATTGATGCCGCCGCCAATATGCTGGCCGGCGTAGACCCGGGCACCACACTGCCGTCGCTCAATGTGTTCTGGAGCGTGCGCAATCAGCCCACGCCAGGCGATCCCGCCGTGGGCAATATCGGCGAGGCGCATTACCAGGCGGGCGGCGCGGCGCCGGGCTTGTACCTGTCCGGGCGCGAAGACGTGGATACCGACGAGTACGACCGCAGCGTGTTGCTGCATGAATACGGTCATTACGTCATGACCGAATTGTCGCGCACCGATATCGTGGGCGGCAGCCATCCCATAGACGCTGTGCTGGAACCCGGCTTCGCCTTGAGCGAAGCGTGGGCTAACGCGTTTTCCAGCATGGTACGGGGCTCGGCCGACCATCAAGACACGATGGGCGTCGGGCAAGGCGAAGGCTGGCATCTAGCCCTGGTGAAATTACAGCCGGGCATGGCGCGCGGTTGGTATAGCGAGGTTGCGCTGGGCTATTTGTTGCACCAGTTGCACGGCGCGGTCGGCCTCAAACCCTTGCTGCAGACTTTGCTGCAGCGGCGCCACCTTAATCCGGCGTGGTCGAGCATTTACGCTTTTGCCACACCGCTGCGGGCGCGGCTGGACGCGATCGGCCAACAGCGGCTGGATGCCTTGCTGGACGAAATCGGCGTGGTGAGTGGCAGCGATCTTGACCTCTGGGGCAGCCGGGAAAGCCGCATCGACGCCGCTTTGCTCAACCGACCGGCTGAGGCCAGCGCAGTGCGGGCGTTGTTGTTTCCGCTGAACCCGCCGCTGAGCCAGCGCGCCGTAACCCTTTGTCTGGGCACCCGGTTTGGCAGCGCCAACAAACAGGGCAATGTGCGCTTCGGGCATTTTGCCGCCGCGCAGGCGGGCGAGCGGCAGCTTGAGCTGGTGCCCGTGAATGCAGCGGCCCGAGCGTTGTTGCACCAGGTCGCTGTCAGCCTGCGGCATGCAAACGGCGACCTGTATGAGATCCCCGCCGCCACCCGCCGCGGTGGTTTTTTCTGGTTCGAAGTGCAGCAGCCGGGCGTGTACAACCTGCTGCTGGAAATAAAGTCGCCAGCGCTGGCAGTGCCTGATCCGGCGTGTTTTGCCGTACGGCTTATAACCACGCGCTGAAGCCATTGCGTTGGCCGATTTGTTATGCTTTGAAGAACTTAACAGAGAATAAATAATTACTTATTGGAATAAAGAAAGCGGGTTATCTTGCGTTATCCAAGCCCCCCGCTTGAGTCCCGCTACCAGGAGATCTGAAGATGACCATTCAATCGATCAACGTTCGTAACCAGTTTCGCGGCACCATCAAAGAAATCATCGAAGGCCCGGTACTGTCGGAAGTCGACGTGACCACGCCGTCGGGCATCGTCACTTCGGTGATCACCACGCGTTCGGTACGCGAGCTGGACCTGAAGCCGGGCCGCGAAGTGATCGCGTTTGTTAAATCGACCGAAGTGTCGATTGCAACGCTGTAATCGCTTGCGCTTGTAAGCCTGTGCACGGCCCGACCCCTGTCGGGCCGTTGTCGTTTGGGCCGCCAGGCCGCGCCAATGCTGGCGTTTCAGGATACCGTTATAAACTTGTAGCGAATCAGCCTTTGCCGGAATAAAGGAATCAGCGAGAATCCTTTCAAACCGCATAAATGGAGTTCGCCCCGATGTTCCGCACCCGTCTGTTGGTCAGTGTTCTGGCCGCTTCTATTGCAATGCCCGCTTTGGCTGATGTGACATTGCTCAACGTGTCTTACGACGTGATGCGTGATTTCTATAAAGACTACAACCCGGCGTTCCAGAAGCATTACGAGGACAAGTTCAAAGACAAGGTCACTATCCAGATGTCGCACGGCGCGTCGAGCAAACAAGCGCGCTCGGTGATCGACGGCCTGCCGGCCGATGTGGTGACCATGAACCAGCACAACGATATCGATGCGATTGCCGATAAAGGCAAATTGCTGCCGGCCGATTGGGCCAAACGTTTGCCCAACCAATCCGCGCCGTTTACCTCGCTGCAAGTATTGATCGTCAAGAAAGGCAATCCTAAAGGCATTAAAGACTGGAATGATCTGGCCAAGCCGGGCGTTCAAGTGATCTTTCCCAATCCCAAAACGTCGGGCAATGGCCGTTATACCTTCCTGGCCGCATGGGGTTACGCGCTGCGCCAACCGGGCGGCAATGAACAAAAGGCCGCGCAATTTGAAGCCGCCGTTCTGAAGAACGTGCCGGTGCTGGAAGCCGGTGGCCGCGCCGCCACCACCACTTTTATCCAGCGTGGTATTGGCGATGTGCTGGTGACGTTTGAAAACGAAGCCGAAATGATTGCGCGCGAATTCGGTCGCGGCAATTTTGAGGTGATTTACCCGACCGTTTCGATTGAAGCCGAACCGCCGGTGGCCGTGGTGGATAAAGTGGTCGACAAAAAAGGCACGCGCAAAGCCGCCGAAGAATATCTGAGCTGGCTGTGGAGCCCGGAAGCACAAGAAATTGCCGCGCAAAACTATCTGCGCCCGCGCGATAAAGCCATCCTGGCCAAACACGCCAGCCAGTTCCCCAATGTTAAATTGTTCGGCATCAATGATTTTGGCGGCTGGCAAGCTGCGCAGAAAAAGTACTTTGATGACGGCGGTGAATACGACAAGATCGCCGCAGAAGTGGCCAAGCGTTAAGCCCGGGGCAGTCAAGGCCGGCGTGGCGCTGGCCTTTTGCATTTAAAAAAAAGCACAACATCTCGCCCCGCAAGGAGCATCACCTTGGCTTTCAAACAACACAGCGTGTTGCCGGGTTTTAATCTGGCGCTCGGCTATACGCTGCTTTATCTATCGGTGATCGTCCTGATCCCGCTGGCGGCGCTGTTTTTTAAAAGCGCGCAAATGCCGCTGGATGCCTTTTGGCATACCGTCACCGATCCACGTCTGGTGGCCAGCTACAAGCTGACCTTTGGCGCGTCCTTATTGGCTGCCGTAATCAATCTGTTTGGCGGTTTGCTGCTGGCGTGGGTATTGGTGCGTTACCCGTTTCCGGGCAAACGCTTTATTGATGCCATGGTGGATTTGCCGTTTGCATTGCCCACTGCGGTGGCCGGTATTTCGCTGGCCACCATTTATGCGCCCAATGGCTGGGTTGGCCAGTTATTTGCGCCGTGGGATATCAAGATTGCGTTTACCCGGATTGGCGTGGTGATTGCCTTGACCTTTGTGACGCTGCCGTTTGTGGTGCGCACGGTGCAGCCGGTGCTGGAAGATCTGGAAAAAGAACTGGAAGAAGCCGCCGCCAGCCTGGGCGCCACGCGCGGCCAGGTATTCCGCAAAGTCATCCTGCCCACGCTGTTGCCCGCGCTGCTGACTGGTTTTGCGCTGGCGTTTGCGCGGGCCATAGGCGAATACGGCTCGGTGATTTTTATCGCGGGCAATATGCCGTTTGTTTCCGAAATCACCCCGCTGATGATTATCTCCAAGCTGGAGCAATACGATTACGTCGGCGCCACGTCGATTGCCATCGTGATGTTGCTGGTCAGCTTTGCGCTCTTGCTGGTGATTAATGGCCTGCAATGGTGGTCGGCCAAACGTTTGGGACGGAGAAAATAATCATGGCGCAAACGCCCCGTTCTATTGCGACGACCGAATCGCGCCCCGTGCGGTGGGCGCTGACCACCCTGGCTTTGCTGTTTATTGCGCTGTTTTTGCTATTGCCGCTGGTGTCGGTGTTTACCGAAGCCTTGCGCAAAGGCTTTGGCCTGTATTTTGACGCGCTGAAAGAGCCGGATGCCTGGTCGGCCATCAAACTCACCCTTATCGCCGCGCTGATTGCGGTGCCGTTGAATCTGAGCTTTGGTCTGGCTGCCGCATGGGCCATTGCCAAGTTTGATTTCAAAGGCAAAAGCATCCTGATTACGCTGATTGATCTGCCGTTTTCAGTGTCGCCGGTGGTGGCCGGTCTGATTTATATGCTGATGTTTGGCACGCAAGGCTGGATCGGCCCGTGGCTGAGCGATCACGATATCAAGATCGTGTTTGCCATCCCCGGCATTGTTTTGGCCACCGTCTTTGTGACCGTGCCCTTTGTGGCGCGTGAACTGATTCCGTTAATGGAAGCGCAAGGCTCGGAAGAAGAACAGGCCGCATTAAGCCTGGGCGCTTCGGGCTGGCAGACGTTTTATCGCGTCACGCTACCCAATATCAAATGGGGTTTGCTCTACGGCGTGATTCTGGCCAATGCACGCGCAATGGGCGAATTTGGCGCGGTGTCGGTGGTGTCCGGCCATATTCGCGGCCAGACCAATACCATCCCGTTGCACGTCGAGATTCTTTACAACGAATACAACTTTGTCGGCGCGTTTGCCTGCGCCTCGATTCTGGCTTTATTGGCGCTGGTTACATTGGGCGTTAAAAGCTGGGTGGAATGGCGTACCGAACAACTGGCTGCGCGTGATCGCGCCAATGCCGTAGACGGCTGACCGGGGATTTAGACAGCATGAGTATCGAGATTCGTAATATCGCCAAGCGCTTCGGCAATTTCACGGCGCTGGACCATATCAATCTGGAAGTAAAAACCGGCGAATTGCTGGCGCTGCTGGGCCCGTCCGGCTGCGGCAAAACCACACTGCTGCGCATTATTGCGGGGCTGGAAGCGCCCGATGACGGCCAGATTCTGTTTCATGGCGAAGACACCACCGAAAAACACGTGCGCGAACGCAATGTGGGTTTTGTATTCCAGCATTACGCGCTGTTCCGCCATATGACCGTGTTTGAGAACGTGGCGTTTGGCTTGCGCGTGCGCCCCAAAGAAACCCGCCCCAGCGACGCCGAAATCAAACGCAAAGTACACGAACTGCTGAACCTGGTGCAGCTGGACTGGCTGGCCGACCGTTATCCGGCGCAATTGTCGGGCGGCCAACGCCAACGCATTGCGCTGGCGCGCGCGCTGGCGGTGGAACCCAAGGTGCTGCTGCTGGATGAGCCGTTTGGCGCGCTGGATACCAAGGTGCGCAAAGAACTGCGTCGCTGGCTGCGCCGCCTGCACGACGAAATGCACATCACCAGCGTGTTTGTGACGCATGACCAGGAAGAAGCGCTGGAAGTGGCCGACCGCGTGGTGGTGATGAACAAGGGCAAGATCGAACAGCTGGGCTCGCCGTCTGACGTGTACGACAAACCGGCCACGCCGTTTGTGTATCAATTTCTGGGCGACGTAAACCTGTTCCAGTCACGCGTGCATGAAGGCTGGGCGCATGTAGGCGACGCGCGTTTTGCCGCGCCGCAAGGCCAGACCGATCAGGCGGTGGTGTATGTGCGTCCGCACGAAATCGACGTCAGCCGTGAAGGCGGCGCGGGTGCGCTGTCCGGCGTGATCAGCCACGTGCGCTTGCTGGGCGCGACGGTGCGGCTGGAAGTGGATGTGGCCGGCCAGGACGCCGTCGAAGTCGAACTGACGCGCGAGCGCTATCTGCAAGGCGACTGGAAAGTGGCGGAAACCGTGTACCTGCTGCCGCGCGAGGCGCGGGTCTACGTGCCGTCAGCGGCGGAATGGACGGACGGCGGCGGCATCTAAGCGCGTTGCGATATTCGCACAATCAAAAAGACCGGCATTCTTGCCGGTCTTTTTTATGGGCAACGTAACTAGTAGCTGTGCTAAGTTCTGTACAACGTTTTTTGAAGGAGCCTACCATGGACGCAGTCACATACACCTATGCCCGCCAACATCTGGCGGAGGTGATGCGCAAGGTTAATGAAGATTGTTGCGAAGTCATCGTTACGTCTCAACGGGGGAAACCGGTGGTCATCATGGCGCTCAGCGAATATCAGGCATTGGAAGAAACGGCGTACTTGCTGCGTACGCCCGAATCGGCAATCCGCTTGCTGGAAGCGGTGTTGCGGATGAAGGCGGGTGAGGGCGAGGAGCACGCGCTGATTGAAGACGACGATGAAAGTCATCTTTGATCGCTCAGCGTGGGAGGACTACGTGGGCTGGCAGGTCGAGAACAAGGTGATCTTCAAACGCATCAATGAATTGATCAAAGCCATGTTACGCGACCCGTATGCCGGGCCTGGCAAGCCGGAGCCTTTAAAGCATGCGCTGGCCGGCTGCTGGTCACGCCGGATCGCGGCGGAGCACCGGCTGGTGTATGCCGTGCGCGAGGATGTGCTGCATATCCTGCAATGCCGCTTTCATTACGGCCAGACCAGCCAGTAGTGCCGCGTGCTTTACGCGCTTGATCCGCGCCGCACATCAGGCTGAGCACCACCGGCCCGCATAAAAAAAGCGGCCCTCGCAGGCCGCTTCTTGCAACGCAGTACCTCAACCCGGCGCTTAAGCGTAGTTGTCCGTGCTCGGGCAGCTGCACACCAGGTTGCGGTCGCCAAACACATCGTCGATGCGTTTGACGGTGGGCCAGAACTTGTTGGCGGCGACATAGGGCAGCGGAAACACCGCGGTTTCGCGGCTGTATGGATGCGCCCAGTCGCCAATCACATCGGCTTGGGTATGCGGCGCGTTGTGCAGCGGGTTGTCTTGCGCAGGCCACTCGCCGCTTTCTACCTTGGCCGCTTCGGCGCGGATGCTGATCATGGCGTCGATAAAGCGATCCAGCTCGGCGCGCGATTCGGATTCGGTCGGCTCGATCATCAGCGTGCCCGCGACCGGGAAGCTCATGGTCGGAGCGTGGAAGCCGTAATCCATCAGGCGCTTGGCGATATCGACTTCAGTGACGCCCGAGGCGGCCTTGAGCGGACGCAAATCGATAATGCATTCATGCGCCACACGGCCTTTGCTGCCGGTGTACAGCACCGGGTAATGCCCGGCCAGGCGCGTGGCGATGTAGTTGGCGTTGAGCAGCGCGGCCACTGTGGCCTGGCGCAGACCAGCCGCACCCATCATCGTTACGTACATCCAGCTGATCGGCAGAATGCTGGCGCTACCAAATGGCGCAGCCGACACCGCGCTCATGCCCGCCTGGGCACCGGGCACGGGGGTGACGGCATGGCTGGCCATAAACGGCGCCAGATGCGCTTTCAGACCAATCGGACCCATGCCGGGGCCGCCGCCACCGTGCGGAATGCAGAAGGTTTTGTGCAGGTTCATATGCGACACGTCCGCGCCGATATCGGCCGGGCGGCACAAGCCGACCTGGGCATTCAGGTTGGCGCCGTCCATGTAAACCTGGCCGCCGTAGTTGTGCACCAGCTCGCAGATTTCCTTGACCGCTTCTTCAAACACGCCGTGCGTGGACGGGTAGGTGAGCATCAGCGCGGCCAGGTCGGCTGCGTGTTCTTCGGCCTTGGCGCGCAGATCGCTCAGTTCGACGTTGCCGGCGTCATCACACGCCACCACCACCACTTTCATGCCCATCATCTGGGCGGTGGCCGGGTTGGTGCCGTGGGCAGAACGCGGAATCAGACACACATCGCGCTTCTGGTCGCCGCGGCTGTCGTGATAGCGGCGGATGGCCAGCAGGCCGGCGTATTCGCCTTGCGCGCCCGAGTTGGGTTGCATCGAAATCGCGTCAAAGCCGGTGATGGCCTTCAGTTGCTCGGCCAGGCCATCGATCATTTCGAGATAACCAGCGGTTTGCTCCACCGGCGCAAACGGATGCAGCTCGGCAAATTCCGGCCACGTAATCGGGATCATTTCGCTGGTGGCGTTCAGCTTCATGGTGCAAGAGCCCAGCGAAATCATCGAATGATTGAGCGCCAGATCCTTGTTTTCCAGTTTCTTTAGATAACGCAGCATTTCGTGTTCGCTGTGATGCGTATTGAACACGGGGTGGCTGAGGATGGCGGAGGTGCGCAGCAGGTTTTGCGGGATAAAGTCGCCGCCAAACTCAGCATCCAGCGCGCTCACGTCAAAGGTCTTGCCGGTAAACAGGCCCAGCAAGGTGGCCAGATCGGCCTCAGTGGCTTGTTCGTGGAAGGCCACGCCCAGCACGCCATTGCCCGCGTTGCGCAGGTTGATGCCGGCGGCCAGCGCGGACTGGTAAACGCCCGCAGCTTGTGTGCCCAGATCGACTTCGACCGTATCGAAGAACTGCTCGAACACCAGCTTCAGCCCCGCTTGTTGCACGCCTGCGGCAAACAAGGCGGCCAGGCGGTGGATGCGTTGCGCAATGCGCTTGACGCCTGCCGGGCCGTGGTACACCGCGTACATGCCAGCGATATTGGCCAGCAGCACTTGCGAGGTACAGATATTGGAGTTGGCTTTTTCGCGGCGGATATGTTGCTCGCGCGTTTGCAAGGCCATACGCAGCGCCTGCTTGCCCGACGCATCAATCGACACGCCAATGATGCGGCCCGGGGCCGAACGCTTCATCTCATCCTTGAAGGCGAAATAGGCGGCGTGCGGGCCGCCAAAGCCCATCGGCACGCCAAAGCGCTGGGTATTGCCGACGGCTACATCCGCGCCCATTTCGGCGGGCGATTTCAACAGCACCATGGCCATCAGATCCGCCGCGACGATGGCGACGGCGCCCTTGGCTTTGGCGGCGGCAATGGGCTGGCTCAGGTCGATCAGCTGGCCCGACGCGCCCGGATACTGGAACAGCGCGCCAAAGTATTCGTCCGCACCGGCGGCTTCGGCCGGGCCGACCACCAGTTCAAAATCAAAATACTGCGCACGGGTTTTGAGTACGTCGAGCGTTTGCGGCAGCACGCGCTCATCCACAAAAAAGCGGTTACCACCGGCTTTGGACACGCGGCGCGCCATCGCCATGGCTTCAGCGGCGGCGGTGGCTTCGTCCAGCAGCGAGGCATTGGCCAGCTCCAGCCCGGTCAGGTCGATGACCATTTGCTGGTAGTTGAGCAATGCTTCCAGTCGGCCCTGGGCGATTTCGGCCTGGTAGGGCGTGTAGGCGGTATACCAGCCGGGGTTTTCCAGCACGTTGCGCAAAATGACATTGGGCAGGCGCGTGGGGTAGTAGCCCAAGCCGATAAACGACTTGTTGACCTTGTTCTTGCCCGCGATGGTTTTCAGCTTGGCCAGTGCCTCGGCCTCGGAAATGGCATCCGGCAACGCCAGCTTCTGGTTGAAGCGGATACCGGCTGGCACGGTCTGGTCGACCAGTTGCGCGCGGGTTTGTAAACCCAGCGTGGCCAGCATGGCGGTAGCGTCTTGATCATCAATGCCGATATGGCGATTGATGAAATCGTCATGGTTAAACAGTTCTGAGAGCGTCATTTCGTATCCGGGCAGGCAAGGGCAAGGGCAAGGGCAAGGGCAACGGGCGGTACTACGGCGGCGGGGCGGTGGTCACATCCACGGCGCCCGCCGCTGCGGGCGAATTACGCGCCCAGTTCTTTGGCGTATTCGTCAGCCGACAACAGTGCGTCGACATCGGCCGGGGTGGCCGGCTTCATCTTGAAGAACCAGCCGCTGGTGTACGGCTCGGTATTGGCGATCTCGGGCGAGGCTTCCAGCGCCGGGTTCACTTCAATCACTTCGCCAGCAAACGGCGCGTAGATGTCGGATGCGGCTTTCACCGATTCGACCACGCCCGCTTGTTCGTCTTTGGCCAGCACCGCGCCCACTTTGGGCAGCTCGACAAACACCAGATCACCCAGCAGTTCCTGGGCATGGTGAGTGATGCCGATGGTGACGGTGCCGTCAGCTTCGGTGCGCGCCCACTCGTGGCTCGCGGCGTATTTCAGTTCTGCAGGGATATCCAGCATGGTTGGGGTCTCTCTCTGTATTTGGATCGATCAGGAAGCCCGAACGCCGCAGCGCCCGGGCATTAAAGCCACTTGCGATCCGGCCGTGCCCACGGTCGGATTGCTTGAATCTTAGTCAAACACCTTCTTGCCCTGGCGCACGAACGGAAGCTTGATCACGCGCACGGGCGTCAGTGTGCCACGCAGGTCGACCTCTGCGGCATCAGCGGTGGCTGACGGCACGCGGGCAATGGCGATGGATTGTTTGAGCGTGGGCGAGAAGGTGCCGCTGGTAATAACGCCTTCGCCATGTTCGGTGACCACTTTCATGCCTTCCCGCAGCACGCCGCGGCCATCCAGCACCAGGCCGACTTGCTTGTGCGTCACGCCAGCGGCTTTCTGCGCTTCCAGCGCTTTGCGGCCGATAAAGTCGCGGCTGGCGGGTTCCCATGCAATGGTCCAGCCCATGCCGGCTTGCAGCGGGCTGATGCTTTCGTCCATATCGTGGCCGTACAGATTCATGCCGGCTTCCAGACGCAAGGTGTCACGCGCGCCCAGGCCGATCGGGGCCACGCCACCGGCCAGCAACTGGGCAAAGAACTCAGGGGCTTCGGCGGCGGGCACCATGATTTCCAGGCCGTCTTCGCCGGTGTAACCGGTGCGGGCCACAAACCACTCGCCAAACGGCAAACCCTGGAAGACTTTGAGCGCGCGGATTTGCTCGGCCCAGGCGGGTTTGATGGCACAGACTTTGTCGATGGCAGTGGGGCCTTGCACGGCCAGCATCGCCAGATCGTCACGCACTTTCAGTTGCACGTTGGTGCCGGCGCTGGTCTGTTGCAGCCACGCCAGATCTTTCTCACGCGTACCGGCGTTCACCACCATGCGATAGCCGTCTTGCGCCAGATACACGATCAGATCATCGATGACGGTGCCGTCTTCGGTCAGCAGGCCGGAATACAGCGCCTTGCCGGCAAAGCCGAGCTTGGCCACGTCGTTGGCCAGAATGCGTTGCAGCCACGCTTGCGCGTCGCTGCCGGTGATGTCGAGCACCACCATGTGCGACACGTCAAACACGCCCGCATCGGCGCGCACGATTTCGTGTTCTTTAAGTTGGGAGCCGTAATGGATAGGCATCGACCAACCGGCAAAATCGACCATCTTGGCGCCGGCATCGATATGGGACTGGTACAGCGGCGTGGTGCGTAGCGTCATCAGGGGCATCCGGTATGTAGAGTTTGGGCATTGCTCTACACCCCTCTGTCCTGGCACCTGAGATTTTCAGGGCGCAGTTGCCGCCCCTTAGCCCCTTCGGTGTGCGCGTAATTTCCGCGCCGCTCTTCAGAGTTTTTTCCAGCCCGTTGGGCCAGCGGTCGTACAGTCCTTTTGCCTGAGCGATTGCGGGTGCGCTTGCGCCTTCGGCGGCCGGCCCATTGCGGGCATCGACACTCTCCTGCACGACGGGCGGATTATGCGCATGGGATGCGGGCAAGGCAACCACCGGCCATCGCGACGCAACACGGCTACCACAACGCGCAATCTTATAGGGTGGGTCATGACCCACCCATCAAAGCCATGGAGAAGAATGCAGCGTTCTTGTCCTCCACTTTGAATGGTGGGTCTTGACCCACCCTATGGGGTGGAGCGTTAGCGTGGCGGTGATAGGGTGGGTCTAGACCCACCCATCAAAGCCGTGGAGAGGAATGCAGCGTTCTGGTCATCCGCTTTGAATGGTGGGTCTTGACCCACCCTATAGGGTGGAGCGTTAGCGTGGCGGTGATAGGGTGGGTCATGACCACCCATCAAAGCCATGGAGAAGAATGCAGCGTTCTGGTCATCCACTTTGAATGGTGGGTCTTGACCCACTCTATGGGGTGGAGCGTTAGCGTGGCGGTGATAGGGTGGGTCTAGACCCACCCATCAAAGCCGTGGAGAGGAACGCAGCGTTCTGGTCATCCACTTTGAATGGCGGGTCTTCACCCACTCTATGGGGTGGAGCGTTAGCGTGGCGGTGATAGGGTGGGTCTAGACCCACCCATCAAAGCCATGGAGAAGAATGCAGCGTTCTGGTTATCCACTTTGAATGGTGGGTCTTGACCCACCCTATGGGGTGGAGCGTTAGCGTGGCGGTG